>JALWJW010000445.1 GCA_026996935.1 Hyphomicrobiales bacterium | reverse complement strand
TATGTTGTGAGCGAAGTACGGGCATGCCTTTTGAACGCAGTCTGAATTGTTTGCCAGATTGCGTACCTTCAGGAATTGTCACACGGGCTTTATTACCGTCAATTGTTGGTACTTCCACATCACCGCCTAAAGCTGCCGTTGCCATGGTTATGGGGACACTGCAAAACAGGTCCGCGCCATCGCGCTGAAAAAATTCGTGCGGCTTGATTGACAGGAAAATATAAAGATCACCTGTTGGCCCCCCACGGGTTCCTGCTTCGCCTTTGCCGGCAACGCGAATGCGTGTGCCTTCTTCAACGCCAGCCGGAATATTTACTGATAATGTCCGCTCTTTATTGATACGGCCCTGGCCGCCACAATCAGCACATGGGTCGGTAATGGTTTGACCCTGGCCATGACAAGACGGGCATGTGCGTTCAACTGTAAAGAAGCCTTGTGAGGCCCGCACCGCGCCTTGACCGCCACAGGTGCTGCAGGTTGTGGGTGAGGTGCCAGGTTTTGCGCCTGATCCGTCACAGGTTTCGCACGTAACCGAGGTTGGCACGTTAATTGTTGCTGATTTGCCTTTAAAGGCATCAATGAGAGAAATTTCCAGGTTAAAGCGCAGATCAGAACCGCGTTGAGCACCGCTGCCGCCCTGGCGTCTGCCGCCACCGCCCATAAAGTCTCCGAACAAGTCTTCAAAGACATCAGACATAGAGGATGAAAATTCGGGACCAAAGCCACCAGCTCCACCAGCCCCTGGCCCGCCATTTTCAAATGCGGCATGACCAAAACGGTCATATGCAGACCGGCTTTGAGGGTCTTTTAAAGCATCATATGCTTCACTGATTTCCTGAAACTTTGCATGTGCGGTTTTATCGTCACGATTTGCATCGGGATGGTATTTTTTCGCTAGTCGACGAAATGCGCTTTTGAGTTCTTTGTCATCAGCCTGGCGATCAACACCCAACACTTCGTAAAAATCACGTTTAGCCATTTTAGACCACCGTTTCCAAATTTAAACCACACCCAAATCTGGTGTTTGGGTGTGGCTCAGTTCATTGTTAAGTTTTTAGCTAGACTTTTTATCGTCGCCTTGAATTTCTTCAAAATCGGCATCGACAATATCGTCATCACCATCACTTGAGCCGGCATCTGCTTGCGCATCTGTTTCGGCTTGGGCTTGCTGATCCTGGTAAATTGCTTCACCAAGCTTCATTGAGGCCTGGGCAAGATCGTTGGTTTTTTCTTTAACCGCTTCAACGTCAATATCTTCAGCTTCCATTGCTTCTTTCAAGTTTGAAATCGCAACTTCAATTGTTGATTTATCAGCTTCAGAGATCTTGTCTCCTGCTTCTTTCATTGTTTGCTCAGTTGAATGGATCAGTGCTTCGCCGTGGTTAGTTGCTTCAACAATTTCTTTTTGTTTTGCATCTTCATCAGCGTGTGCTTCAGCATCTGCAACCATTTTTTCAACTTCATCATCACTCAAGCCGCCAGAGGCCTGAATTTGGATTTTTTGCTCTTTGCCGGTTGCTTTATCACGGGCCGATACATTTACAATGCCGTTGGCATCAATATCGAATGTCACTTCAATTTGTGGCATGCCGCGTGGGGCATTAGGAATACCGACAAGGTCAAATTGTCCAAGGGCTTTATTGTGTGCCGCAATTTCACGCTCACCCTGGAAAACCCGAATGGTTACTGCTGTCTGATTGTCTTCAGCAGTTGAGAACACTTGAGATTTCTTGGTAGGGATTGTGGTGTTGCGATCAATCAAACGAGTGAACACGCCACCAAGAGTTTCAATACCCAATGACAATGGTGTCACATCAAGCAATAGAACGTCTTTCACATCACCTTGCAACACGCCAGCCTGAATAGCGGCACCCATGGCAACAACTTCATCAGGGTTCACGCCTTTGTGGGCTTCTTTACCAAAGAACTGGTTGACCACTTCGATGACTTTAGGCATGCGGGTCATACCACCAACGAGGATAACTTCATCAACGTCATTTGCGGTGATGCCAGCATCTTTAAGCGCTCTCTTACAAGGATCAATGGTGCGTTTGATCAAATCTTCAACCAATGATTCAAGTTTTGCCCGTGTAAGCTTCAAGGTCAGGTGTTTTGGACCAGACGCATCAGCGGTAATAAATGGCAAGTTGATTTCAGTTTGAGTTGAAGAAGATAATTCAATTTTGGCTTTTTCCGCAGCTTCTTTCAGGCGTTGAAGCGCCATCTTGTCGGTGCGAAGATCAATTGAGTTTTCTTTTTTGAATTCATCGGCAAGATAATCAACCAAGCGCATGTCAAAGTCTTCACCACCAAGGAATGTATCACCGTTGGTAGATTTCACCTCAAATACGCCATCGCCAATTTCAAGGATGGATACGTCAAATGTACCACCACCAAGGTCATAAACCGCAATGGTGCCAGCTTCTTTTTTATCCAAACCATAGGCTAAAGCTGCCGCTGTAGGTTCGTTGATGATGCGCAACACTTCAAGACCAGCAATTTTACCGGCATCTTTTGTAGCCTGGCGTTGGCTGTCATTAAAGTATGCAGGTACAGTGATTACCGCTTGGGTTACATCTTCGCCCAAGTGACGCTCTGCTGTTTCTTTCATTTTCTGCAAAGTGAAAGCTGAAATCTGAGCAGGGGCGTATTTTTTGCCCTGGGCTTCAACCCATGCATCGCCATTGTCGGCTTTGACAATTTTATAAGGGACAAGTTTTTTGTCCTTTTTAACCATCTTGTCATCAAAGCGACGACCGATCAGGCGTTTGATTGCAAATAGTGTATTTTCAGGGTTTGTCACCGCCTGACGTTTGGCTGGCATACCAACCAGTGTTTCGCCATCGCTGTTAAATGCAACAATTGAAGGGGTTGTGCGACCACCTTCTGCATTTTCAATAACCTTTGGGGTTTTTCCGTCCATAACCGCAACACAAGAGTTTGTTGTGCCCAGGTCAATACCAATAACTTTACTCATAATAGTCCTCCATTTCGGCAAACCACGCTCAAGCCTGTTGTTCAGCACTTGAATGTTCTCAAGAAAGATTTTGAGAACCAGTTTCCATGGTGTTTAAAATTAAGTTGTGAACTTGATTAACAATATCAAATTCCTGCTTCGTTACGCTATATAGGGGGGTGAGGGCATGACATCAAGTTTTTCAGATAATTTTTTAGGTAAGAAACTGGCAAAAATTGAATTTAATGGTTTTCGTGTATTTTCAGCGCTGATATTGCGTGAAAATCAGCCCCAATTATTTCAATTTTTCTGGTGATAGCGCCATTTTTCGAATTGGCGGTTCGACAAGAAAAGGCCCGATGAGAATATTAAAGTTCTCATCGGGCGATGTGGTTGTTTTTGGCGCTCAATCCGGGTTGTTCTTTCACGGAATTGATCGGGTCCTTTTCGGTTCTCCCACCTTGCTAAAAAAGGCGGGTGGTTAAACCTTACTCTTAGAGAAGTGATTAAATTAGAACGCCGCGCTCCATTAGTTTAAAGCCGATAAAGCCGCCGATCATAATTGAAATGATTGCAATGATTGAACCAATGGCAAGGGTGGAAACACCACCAATGCCCTGACCAACGGTGCAACCCAATGCAGTAACCGCACCAAATCCCATCAGCGTGCCGCCAAGCAAATGACGAATAACATCATTTTTATCGGCAAACCCAACAACAGCAAAGCTGCCAGAGATAACAGAGGCTAAGAATGCGCCCAGAATCATGCCGAACACTGTGGCAATTGAAAAGCTGATTGTGGACCCTGTGAAGGTCATGAGATATTGAAGTGTATTGGCTGTTGGTGAGACAAAGTTTAATGAAAACAATGGTGCAGGTTCAAAGTCGTCAAATCCCAAAGTGCCAGTTGCCCACCAGGCTGCGGCAACTAAAAACCCAACTGATACACCGGCAAAAATGTGTTTGCCTGATTTCCTGAATTTGCTGCTTGAAAAACTATAGCCTAAAAGAGCCAGAGCCAAGATGGCAGCGCCAACGATAATCGCGGTTTTACTTTCCATGCCGAATTTATTAGCTAAAATTCCATTGATGCTGGTGTTGTCCAAACCTAATGTACTGACATCTAATGTGCCAAGTCCGGTAATTGCCAAACGGGCTGGTGCTAAGATGCCGCGTAATGTCATATAGCCGGCAATCGCAATTATAAGAACAACAAAAACGCCTTTTAAATCGCCGCCACCAAAGCGCAATAGGCTTTTTGCTCCGCAGCCTGAACCAAACACCATGCCGATGCCAAATATTAACCCGCCGACGATGAAGGCTAACCAGTTGAAAGTTTTGGTAAGGTAGATTGAACGGCTCATGTCGACATAGTCAAAATAGGCCAGAGCCTGAGTGGCAATAATTGCAACGCCCATGGCTAACATCCAACTACGAAAACGGTCAAAATTACCAAAGGCGTTAATGTCTGACAGTGCGCCCATGGTGCAAAAATTGGTTTTTTGCATGATGAAACCAAGCAGTGTGCCGATGATAAGGCCGGCGACTGCAACCCGCATAGTGACGGGGTATTCTAATGCTTGTTCCCACAAGCCCGATAGCATTTCCATAAATAATCCCTCCAGAAATTTTTGTTACATTCACACATTGGAATTCGTTATGCAAGATGAAAAACCAAGGCTCACAAGAAAATGAATGATGGATTGAAGTTGATGCAGGTCAATGTGAAAGAGGTGGGTGACTCCTAGCATTTAAGACAAGAAATTTATTTGAAAAGGAGATAGTATTATGTCCATAAAAACAATTCTGGTTGCTTTAAATGAAATTGATCAGGTAGATAATCTGGTCAAGACCGCGGCGCGATTGGGCCGCCAGCATCATGCACATATAATTGGTATGTTTGTTATTCCGGCCCCTGAAATTTACCCATCTGCAGGCATGGCTTTGTCGACGCAGGTGTATGATGGCCATCGGCGGTTTTATCTGAACCACAGCGAGGCGGTGAAAGCCAAGTTTGAAGATGAAATGAGACGTCAAAATGTTTTACATGAATGGTGTATGGTGGAAATCAAATCATCTTTGATTGCTGATGGGGTTTTACATCGCGCTCATCAGGTTGATCTTGTTCTGGCCCCTCAGAAACAGGAAAACTCAAGTGCAGGAATGGAAAATGATTTTACCGAACGTTTGGTGATGGAAAGTGGTCGTCCAGTTTTGATTATGCCTGCTTTTGGTGAATTTGAGACTATTGGCAAAGAGGTGCTTGTGGCCTGGAATGGTACAAAAGAAGCTGCCAGAGCCGCATTTGATGCTTTGCCGTTGATGAAAGATGCCAATAATGTGTTGCTTGCCTGGGTTAATCCTCAAGATGATTTAGAAGATGGTGAGGTTTTGCCAGGTACTGAACTTGCAGACAGTTTGGCTCGTCATGATCTTAAAGTTACTGCTGAAGGTTTTCCAACCGATGGTGTGTCGGTTGGCGAGGCTTTGCTTAATCAGGCCAGTGATAGTGGTGCTGATTTGTTGGTTATGGGTGCTTATGGTCATTCACGTATTCGCGAATTTGTGTTTGGCGGTGCTACACACAGTATTCTGGAAACAATGACTGTGCCTGTTTTAATGTCTCATTGATTGATGGCATTGCCTCAAACGGGGGTTGATTTGGTGATTAAGGTATCACTGATATACAGGAGACGATAATGAGATTATCAAAAATACATCTTGAGCTTGCGCGCTCGCCTGAATTTCCTAATGGCAGTGTTGATCACGGCTTTGAATTTGTGGCGCCACTTAACAATGAGGGTTTTATTGATGTTGATGCATGGCGTAAACAAAAGGAAAAGTGCCGTGTGGTTAGATTCTGGGGATCGCAAGAGCATGAATTAGGCCATCTGGTACGAAAGCCGGGCGGGTCTTGGGCATTTCATTATGATATTCATGGTGATGAAGATGATGATGACACCGGTTATCGCTTTGGCGCTCATCAATTGCGCGTGGGAGAATATATCTCAATTAAGGACCATGATGATGATGAAATGCACACGTTTAAAATTATGTCTGTTCAACCTGTTTAGGGCGATTACCTGAATTGATTGAAAAAATATTTATGCGTGTTCAGATTTACATTGAATCAGAACGACTTGACTTTAGTTGGCCGCTTTCATGAACTTTCCAATGGCAGGCGCGATGTTTTCGCGAAAGCGTCTGCCATTGAAAATACCATAATGGCCAACACCCTTTTGAATAAAATGAGATTTGTCTTTGGCAGGAATATTGCGGCATAACTGATGGGCAGCTTCAGTTTGGCCAAGGCCTGTGATGTCGTCCAACTCTCCCTCGACAGTCATCAGAGATGTCGATCTAATGGTTGATAGATCAACGATGTTTCCATGGTGTTTGAAAGTGCCATTGGGTAGCGAGTGCTTAATGAAAACCTCTTCAACGGTTTGAAGATAGAACTCTTTTGTCAGATCCATGACAGATAAATATTCATCATAGAATGCATCATGTTTTTCAGAACTTTCACCATCACCTTTGACCATGTTCCAATATAAGTCTTTGTGGGCATCCATGTGGCGCTCAAGGTTCATGGTCATAAAGCCGGTAAGCTGTAAAAATCCAGGATAAACATCACGCATGAAACCGGCATTGGGGAACGGTACTTTAACGATAACATTTTGCTCAAACCATTCGATGCCTTTTGTCTCGGCAAGTTTGTTTACCGCTGTCGGGTTTTTGCGGGTATCAACGGGCCCACCCATAAGACAAAGGCTTTTTGGAGCAAACCGGTTTTTTGTTTGGGCCATGACAGCAACGGCGGCAAGAACGGGAACTGATGGTTGACATACAGCCATGACATTGGTGTCTTTACCGATAAATTCCAACATTTCAATGGTGTAATCAATATAGTTTGAAAGATCAAAACGGCCGTCTGAAACAGGCACTTTTCGAGCATCAACCCAGTCGGTGATATAGACATCAAATTGTTCGAGCATGGTTTCAAGCGTGCCACGCAATAATGTTGCATAGTGACCAGACATTGGGGCCACAAGCAATAGTTTTTGACGGGTTTTTTGCTGGCCTTGAGGTAAACCTTTCAAGGTAAAATGTTCAAGGTTACAGAATGGACGTTCAAAAACGGTTTTTTGACAAACCTCAAAAATCTTGTTGTCTAATGATATGGAATGAATGCCAAATTCAGGTTTTGCATATCGCCGGGTTAAACGTTCAAACATTTCCAGACCAGCCACGACTGACCGTCCCATTGGGGTATCGGCGACCGGGTTGGAAGGGGATTGCCAAAAGGTGCGATTATAGCTTGCGGCCATTCTTAAAGGAGCGACAGCAGCATGGTTCATTTCATAAAGATAGTAGAGCATAGAGGCGTTGCCTGACAAAAATTGATCTTATTGCAGTGCAGCATAGCATTTGTGCATATGCGCAGCAACAGATCAGATTTTAGCCTTTGGTCGCAGCCTTAATGCCTTTGGCCAGCTTTTCCGGGCTGGTTCCATAGGGAAAGTGTTTGAGAAACTGGCCCTTTGGTCCCATAAGGTAAATGATGCTGGAATGATCCATGGAATAGGAATCTGGATCAGCGTCTTTCTCAACAGCTTTTGAATAATAGACGCGATACTCTTTTGCTATAGCGGCAATTTGTTCTTTTGTTCCCGTCAAACCGATCATGCCGGGATAAAAGTTTGAGACATAATCTTTCATCAGTTGAGGAGTGTCGCGGTCAGGGTCAATTGAGACAAATACCGGCTGAATCTTTTTGGCATCATCGCCCAGTTTTTCTAAAGCACTGGTAATAACCTGAAGTTCGGTCGGGCAAACATCGGGGCAATAGGTATAACCAAAATATATCAATGTATATTTGCCCAGAAAGTCTTTCTCAGTGACGGTTTTGCCGTCCTGATTGGTTAGAGTGAAAGGGCCGCCAATAAGGGATTTGCCTGATGTGCTTAAGTTCGTTTGATTGTTTTGAGTGAGTTGATATGTGGTGATGCCAATAATGGCGCTGCCAATTACCAAGACTGAAAGGATAAGATTTCTGTGGGACTTTTTCATGAGGTTCACTTTTGCGTTGGTAAATTAAGAAATACGTTGGACAGTAAATACTATAGTTAAGTGGGGTGTTACCTGACCTATATCAAGAATTGTTTTATGCGTAAAAGGGCATTGGTCAGATCTTGAGAGCTGGCTGCATAGGATATGCGCACATAGCCATCACCGTTGCGACCAAAGGCATCACCACTGATGGTGGCGATGTGGGCCTGTTCCAATAATTTGTGGGCAAATTCTTTGCTGGTAAATCCTGTTTGCTCAATATTTGGAAAGGCATAAAAAGCACCCCTTGGCATTTTACAGCTTATTTTAGGAATGGCGTTAAGTCCTTTAACGATCAGATCGCGGCGGCGATGAAAGGTTTTGACAAAGGTGTTGATTTCATCCATCGGGCCATTGATCGCAGCTAAACCGGCCATTTGTGCTATACCGTTTACACATGAATGATCTACGGTGATGAGTTTGCGTACGTGTTCAACAAGATGAAGTGGCCAAATACCATAGCCTAATCGCCAACCTGTCATGGCAAAGGTTTTTGACCAGCCATCAAGAATGATGGTGCGGTTGCGCAAGTTTTCAAACTCGAGCATTGAGGTGAAATCTGATTGATCGAAAATAAGCTGGCCGTAAATCTCATCGGATAAAATACTGACATGGGGAAATTTCTCTAATCCTTCAGCAAGTTTTTTGAGTTCACAACGTGGCGCAACACCGCCAGTTGGGTTGGCGGGTGAATTTAATATAATCAGGCTGGTTTTATCGGTAATCAGTGAGAGTATGTCGCGGGCTTTGAAGCCAAAATTGAGTTGTTCTTTGATGTTGTAGGCTACAGGTTTTGCCCCTGACGAAATGATGGCCTCAAGGTATGGTGGAAAACCCGGGTCCGGATACAGGATTTCGCTATCGGGGCCGCCCAGCAACATGGTGGCAAAGAAGATTGTTACCTTGCCGCCTGGAACAATAATGATCTGATCGGGGTGGATGGTGGTTCTGT
>JALWJW010000444.1 GCA_026996935.1 Hyphomicrobiales bacterium | reverse complement strand
CCATTTTCAGTGATTACAGTGCGGCCACCATCTTCAACACCTGTTGCAGCGCCCTGATGGAATTTGATATTGCGACGTTTGAAAAACGGGGCAAGCGGCACAACAATGTCGCTGCCTTTTCGCTTACCAGAGGGAATCCAGATAAGGCTGGGCAGGTATACAAATTCCTGCGCCTTACCGATCATGGTGATTTCAGCGCTTGGGTCAAGCTTGCGATACTTTTCAGCCGCTGCAAGGCCAGCAAAGCCAGTTCCTATTATAGTAATGCGTTTAGACATGCTTATTCTCATTTGAAAATTATTGAATGAACATGTCTATACACTAATTGCTACTTTTCGCGGGTAACTTTTTGCATCTGTTCGCCAAGGCCATCTATGCCCAAGCGCATGATATCACCAGACTTTAAGAATATTTGTGGCTTTTTGCCCGCTCCAACGCCGGCTGGTGTGCCTGTGCAAACGATGTCGCCTGGCAACAATGTGAAGAATTTTGAAATGTATGAAACCAGATGGGCCACAGGGAAAATCATGTTTTTCGTGTTGCCGTCCTGCATGATTTCGTTGTTCAATTCCATGAACAGGTGCAAGCGCTGTACCTTTGGAATTTCATCTGCGGTAACGAAATAAGGACCAATCGGTCCAAACGTATCTGCTGATTTGCCTTTCACCCATTGGCCGCCCTGTTCAAGTTGGAAAGAGCGTTCTGAAATATCATTGACGAGACAGTAACCCGCCACATATTTCATTGCTTCCTTTTTAGAAACATTCTTGGCTTTGGTGCCAATAACAAAGCCAAGCTCAACTTCCCAATCAGTCATTTTTGCCCGCTTTGGCAACACCACATCATCGTAAGGGCCAGAAATACAGCTAAGGTGTTTGGTGAATAAAATGGGTTCTTCAGGTAAATCAAGGCCGATTTCCTCAGCGTGGTCAGTATAATTCAAGCCAACGCCAACAAATTTTTGCATCCCCGTATAAGGAACACCGATGCGGTTATGACCATTTACAATCGGTAAGGTTTTGACTTTTATTTTGGCCAGTTTTGCCAATGATTTAGGCGCTAGAATTTCTGGCGTAATGTCGTCAATGACACTTGATAAATCTCGAATATTGCCATTTTTATCGAGCAATCCCGGTTTTTCACTGCCTTGTGGTCCGAAACGCAAAAGTTTCATTTTATCTACCTTTTTTAAATGTTCTTATTTCTTCTTTTTGGGTTCAACTTTTTCAATTTCCAAGCCTGCCTGTTTCCAGGCTGAAAACCCACCCGTTAAATGAGCGATATGATCGAACCCCATCTCTTGCAACCCTTTAACCGCTAAAGCAGAGCGCCAGGCCGAAGCACAAAAGAACACCAGTTTTCGATCGGCAGCAAAGTCTTGTTTGAAGTATTTGCATGTCGGATCCATCCAAAACTCTAACATGCCGCGCGGCGCACTTAAGGCACCAGGAATTGTTCCTTGGCGCCACAGCTCGCGAATATCGCGGATATCAACAAATAACACGCCATCATCGTCGACCAGCTTTTTGGCCTGTTTCACATCAATGCATTCAATAACCGCATTGGCTTCATCGACCATTTGCAGGGCGGATTTGATTTTTGTCATAAACTAAAACTCATTGGTAAATTTATACAGGTTTGTACGATCAAGATTATTAACATCTCGTTCACCGCACAGTGCCATGGTCAGGTCCAGCTCATAACGAATAATATCGAGCGCTTTGGCAACGCCTTTTTTGCCCTGGGCTGCAAGGCCATAAACATATGGGCGGCCTATATAAACGCCTTTTGCTCCAATACATTTGGCTTTAAGAACATCCTGGCCAGAGCGAATGCCGCCATCCATATGAACCTCAATCTTATCGCCAACGGCATCAACAATATCTGCCAAAACCGCAATTGAAGAAGGCGCCCCATCAAGCTGTCGCCCGCCGTGATTTGAAATGATGATAGCATCAGCGCCTGTATCAATTGAACGTTTGGCATCTTCAACATCCAGAATGCCTTTTAAAATCAGCGGCCCGCCCCAGCGTTTTTTAATCCATTCAATGTCATCCCAGTTCAATTTTGGGTCAAATTGTTCAGCAGTCCAAGCTGATAGCGAACTTAAATCTTCAACACCCTTTGCATGGCCAACGATATTGCGGAAGGTGTGGCGACGGGTGCCTGCCATGCCTAAACACCAGCGCGGGCGCGTTGCCATCTGCCATAAATGTTTTGGCGTGGTTTTGGGTGGAGTTGAAAGCTGATTGCGTAAATCTTTATGACGCTGACCAAGTATCTGCAAATCAAGCGTAAGGACGAGCGCAGAACAACCCGCTGCCTTGGCTCGGTCAATTAAATTGCCAGCAAACTCCTTATCGCGCATAACGTAAATCTGAAACCAGAATGGCTTTTTTGTATGCGCCTTTACATCTTCAATCGAGCAGACAGACATGGTGGACAATGTAAAGGGCACGCCAAATTCTTGCGCAGCTTGGGCTGCTTTGATTTCCCCGTCTGCGTGTTGCATACCGGTGAGGCCAACGGGGGCCAAGGCGACGGGCATAGATACATCCTGACCTATCATTTTAGTGGCAAGGGTGCGATTGGTCATATCCACGGCAACGCGCTGGCGCAGCTTTATTTTTTTGAAATCCCTTTCATTTGCTTCATAGGTGCTTTGTGTCCAAGAACCAGAATCAGCATAGTCAAAAAACATTTTTGGCGTTCTTTTCTGGGCCAGTTTTTTTAGATCTTCAATTTCCAGGATAATTGCCATGATTGACCTCATAAGGGGGGATTTGCGAGGTGTATCATTGGCACTTTTTCAAAATTTGGCAAATAAAAAAACGGCAACCGCGCTGCGATTGCCGTCAATATTGACCTGAAATAAGCCTAAGCTTATTTAGCCAAATTATTTAGCAAGTGATTTCAAATATGCAATTACGTCTGCACGTTGCTGTTCTTTTTTCAATTTGAAAGTCATTTTAGATCTGCCACCAAGAAACTTCTTAGGGTTGGCCAACCACTCATCGAGATTAGTTTCATTCCAGTTTCCAATTTCAGCAGCTTTTGCTTTCAGTGCTTTGGAATATTTAAAGCCTTCAACAGAACCGGCTGCACGACCAAAAACACCAACAAGATGTGGACCAACCTTGTTTTTCTCTTTTTTAACAGTGTGACAAGATTTGCATTTCTTGTATACTTTTTCGCCTTTTGCAGCATCGCCTTCAGCATGCGCAAGTGTTGGGGCAAGAGCGATCATCAGACCAGCAAGAGCTAACTTTAGTTTCATTGTGGATTTCCCTTTCCATATTATAAAATACTATCTCACGCTTTGAACAGCGTTCTTTATGTTGTCTACGAAAGACGTATAACATAGATGGAAGCGTTGCCCAGCGGTATATGCACATATACACCAAAACGTGGTTAAATCATGAACACCGCCACATTTATGGCAATATGTCGCGAAAAAACAATAAGGCCTAAAAAATGACCCACCTTAAAATGCCTGATGTGAACCAGCATTCACTTGATTCAAGACAAAAGATCATTTCAGATTTACAAGCCATTTGCCCAGGCGAAGCGGTCATTTCTCACGAAAATGAAATGCGGGCGTTTGAATCTGATGGATTAACCGCATATCGGCAAATTCCTTTGGTGGTGGTATTGCCTCAAACAACCGAGCAGGTCTCACAGGTTTTAAAATATTGCCATGATAATGACATTCGCGTGGTGCCACGCGGGGCTGGCACGTCTCTTTCTGGTGGCGCTTTGCCTCTTGAAGACGGGGTTTTGCTTGGTATGGGCAAGTTCAACAAAATCCTTGATATTGATTATGATAATCGCTGTGTAACGGTGGAACCGGGCGTGACCAACCTTGGCATCACCCACGCAGTCGAGGCGCAGGGGTTTTATTATGCCCCTGATCCCTCCTCACAAATTGCCTGTTCGATTGGCGGCAATATCGCTGAAAATTCGGGTGGTGTGCACAGTTTAAAATATGGCCTTACCACTAATAATGTTTTGGGCTTTGAGGTGGTTTTGATTACTGGTGAAGTTATCCAGATCGGTGGCAAACACATGGATAGCGAGGGCTATGACCTCATGGGGATTCTGACAGGATCGGAAGGACTGCTTGGCGTCATCACCAAAGTCACGGTGCGTATTTTGCGCAAACCTGAAACCGCGCGCGCCTTATTGATCGGTTTTCCATCCAGTGAAAATGCCGGGCAATGTGTTGCAGATGTAATTTCAAGCGGTGTTATTGCAGCAGGCATGGAAATGATGGACAAGCCTGCCATTCATGCGGCTGAAGATTTCGTTCATGCCGGATATCCACTAGATGTTGAGGCTTTATTGATTGTTGAACTGGACGGGCCAGAGGTTGAAGTTGACCATTTGATTGACGCTGTTTCCAAAATTGCACACGACAATAAGGCGGTATCCGTTCTAGCATCTACCAATGAAGAAGAGCGATTGAATTTTTGGGCCGGGCGCAAAGCTGCTTTTCCTGCAGTTGGGCGAATTTCACCTGACTATTATTGTATGGATGGCACCATCCCGCGTCATCAATTGCCTACGGTTTTGTCGCGTATGGCCGAAATGTCAGCCAAATATGACCTGCGCGTTGCCAATGTATTTCATGCCGGTGACGGCAATATGCACCCGCTTATATTATATGATGCCAATGTGCCTGGCGAACTGGAGAAAACCGAAGAGTTTGGCGCCGATATTCTAAAACTTTGTGTTGAAGTGGGCGGCGTTTTAACCGGCGAGCATGGGGTTGGCGTTGAAAAACGGGACCTGATGCCTGCCATGTTCAGCCAGACCGATATGGAACACCAACAGCGGTTGAAATGCGCCTTTGATGCCAAAGGTCTGCTTAACCCGGGCAAGGTTTTTCCTCAGCTTTATCATTGCGCCGAAATGGGCAAAATGCACATTAGTGGCGGCAAGCTACCCTTCCCCGATATTCCACGTTTTTAGGTGCGAGACAGAATGAGCAATCAAGAAAAAAACCAAACATTTAAACCTGCCAGTGAGGCAGATGTTTGCGACATGGTGAAATGGGCTTTGACCAATAAGCAACGTATTGATGTGTTTGGCACACATACGCGCCGAAATGTTGGAAAACCAATGCAGACCACTTGTGGATTGGATTTATCTGACCTTAGCGGGGTTCAACTTTATGAACCAGAAGAACTGGTTTTAGGTGCAGGGGCAGGTTCAACACTGGCTGAAATTGAGCGCCTATTGGCTGACAACAATCAACAATTTGAATTTGAACCGCCAAACTTTTCACACCTTTTAGGCAATAAAACATCTGGTACCTTAGGCGGCATGGTGGCATGCGGATTTGCGGGGCCACGGCGGGTAAAAGCAGGTAGCGTGCGCGATCATGTGCTTGGCGCGCGGGCTGTTTCGGGGCGTGGTGAAATTTTTAAATCAGGGGGCCGCGTTGTTAAAAACGTTACGGGATATGATTTGCCAAAAGTTCTCACTTCGTCCTGGGGGACACTTGCGGCCATGACACAACTTACCTTTAAAGTGCTGCCAAAACCTGAAACCGAAAGCACACTGGTTTTAACAGGCCTTGATGTCGCCACAGCCAACCGTGCCATGACCAAAGCGCTGGGCAGTGTGGTTGATGTTTCTGGCGCAGCACACTTGCCCGACGAGCGTACAGTTTTGCGCCTTGAGGGGGTTAAGCCTTCGGTTAAATCACGCGTTGCAACGCTACAAAAAATCTTGTCCGAATATGGTGAAATCGATGTTCTGGGCAAAGCCAAGTCGGCTAAATTATGGGCAGATATCCGCGATGTTAAAGCGTTAAGCAGCAACGCAGAAAGCCCCATTTGGCGGATTAGTGTGCCGCCGGCATCTGGCGCCAAAGCTCTGGCGTTGATTGAACAGCACCTTGATGTAACTGCACTTATGGACTGGGGCGGTGGGTTGATCTGGCTTGAAATTCATGGCGAAAAAACCGCTTGCGCGGCGCAGGTACGCAGCACTATTGCAAAAACCGGGGGTCATGCAACTTTATTTCGGGCAAGCAAAAAGTCACGCGCCGGATCAGCAGTATTCCAACCCCAGCCTGATGCGCTTGCACGTCTTTCACAGCGGGTAAAAAGCGTTTTTGATCCACAAGGCGTGCTTAACCCGGCTCGCATGTATGAGGAAAATAGCTGATATGCAAACGCGATTTTCTAAGCAGCAACTGGCCAATCCGCGCATTCAATTGGCCGATGACATTTTGCGCAAATGTGTGCATTGCGGGTTTTGTACGGCCACCTGTCCGACCTATGTCATTAATGGTGATGAGTTGGATTCCCCGCGTGGACGCATCTATCAGATCAAAGATATGTTTGAGCAAGGCAAAGGGGCCAGCGCGGAAATAACCAAACATCTTGATCGTTGTCTTTCTTGCCTTTCATGTATGACTACGTGTCCTTCCGGGGTTCATTATATGCATCTGGTTGATGAAGCGCGCGCCCATGTGCAAGAGACCTATAAGCGGCCGTTTATTGATCGCGCTTTACGGTTTGTTCTGGCCAAAACGCTCCCCTACCCACAGCGGTTTGCGATGAGTTTAAGAGCAGCAAAAATCGCTCGCCCATTCGCTGGTATTTTTGCCCTGCTGCCTGCCCTAAAACCTATGGCCACAATGCTCAAACTGGCCCCGAAGAAACTGCATCCTGCATCAAGTGAATTATCAACAGGCAGGCATGGTGTAAAAGGAGAGAAAAAGGGCCGTGTCAGCATTTTAACAGGCTGTGCCAATGCGGTACTGGAACCCTCGATCAATGCGGCAACTTTACGGATTTTAAATCGGGCTGATATTGAAGTGGTTCTACCGCCTGAGATGGGCTGTTGCGGCTCACTTGAGCATCATTTGGGCATGGAAGACGGGGCACTTGAAAAAGTGCGCGCTAATGTGGATGCCTGGACAAAAGAGATAGAAGGAAATGGACTTGATGCCATTATAATCAATGCATCAGGGTGCGGCACGACGGTCAAAGATTATGGCCATATGCTGCGCCATGATGAAACCTATGCACAAAAAGCGGCCAAAATTTCTGCTATCACCAAAGACATTACCCAATATTTGGCAGAACTTGATTTAAGCTATACTGCGCCTGAAAATTTGCGTGTGACATATCACTCTGCCTGTTCCATGCAGCATGGTCAAAAAATCAAAACGCTTCCGAAACAACTCCTGTCACAAGCGGGCTTTACGGTGAGCGATGTACCTGAGGGGCATTTGTGTTGCGGGTCAGCCGGGGTTTATAATATTATGCAATCTGAAATGGCCGAGACACTTAAACAGCGCAAACTTGCTAATATTAAAACCACAAATCCACAGGTGATTGCTGCTGGCAATATTGGCTGTATCACCCAATTGGCCGATGAGGCGGGTGTGCCGGTTATTCACACAATAGAACTTTTGGATTGGGCACATGGGGGGCCAAAACCAGCCGGATTGTAATTTTCCGGGCCGCCTTTCCACATTGTGGTAAATTGCATTGACCACTTGGTCAAATGCGCCATGTCTCTTTACAAACAAGGAGAATACAAATGGCCCAATTGGCATCCCTCAATGTCGATGAATTACTAATCGATTTCGTCAATAAGAATTTGCTGCAACAATTGCCTGTTTCCGCCGAACAGTTCTGGTCCGGTCTGGCAAAAATAGTCAATGAATACGGGCCGAGAAATCGCGCCCTTATTGCCAAACGTGAGACCTTACAAAAGCAAATTGATGACTGGCATGTCGAGCATAAAAACCAACCGATTGACCAAGGCGCATATCAAGACTTTTTACGCGGCATAGGATATCTGGTGAAAGAACCCGCAGCGTTTGAAATTTCAACGCAAAATGTCGATCCTGAAATTGCCTTAATAGCAGGCCCGCAATTAGTGGTGCCCGTTTCAAATGCGCGTTATGCCCTTAACGCAGCCAATGCCCGTTGGGGTTCTTTATATGACGGGCTTTATGGCACAGATGCGATTAGTGATGATGACGGTGCTCAGCCAAACGGGGCTTATAATCCAAAGCGCGGGGCCAAGGTTATTGCCTGGGCCAAAAACTTTTTAGATCAGGCGATCCCGCTTGAAAAAGGCTCTCATAAGGATGCTACAGCATATGTGATCGAGAATGAGCATTGTGTTGTGACAATGAGCGATGGTACGCAAACACAGCTTTTTGCTTGCATTGGTTATAATGGTGACGCCAATTTGCCTGATGCGATTATCTGCAAACATAACGGCTTGCATGTTGAATTGAAATTTAATCGCTCCTCCCCCGTTGGCCAGCAAGATGAAAGCGGTATGAGCGATGTGGTGTTAGAATCTGCTTTAAGCACCATCATGGATTGTGAAGACTCGGTTGCCGCTGTTGATGCACAAGATAAAGTTGGGGTTTATTCAAACTGGCTTGGCCTGATGAAAGGTGACTTGAGTGTTGACGTGACCAAAGGAGCCAAAACCATCAAACGGGCGCTCTCGCCTGATCGCATCTATACAGGATTAGACGAAAAACCCTTTAGCCTAAAGGGTCGCGCCTTAATGTTCTCACGCAATGTTGGTCTGTTGATGACCTCACCAATGGTACTCGATAAAAATGGTAATCAAGTTCCTGAGTGTATTTTGGACACCTATATCAATGCCTGTTCGGCCCTGCATGATTTAAACGGAGAGCGGTCTAATAGCGCGGCAGGTTCGGTTTATTTTGTGGTACCAAAAATGCACGGGCCAGACGAAGTTGCCTTTGCCAATGACTTGTTTGGTGCAGTGGAGACTGTCCTTAAGATGCCCCCGCTTACCCTTAAAATGGGCATCATGGATGAAGAGCGTCGCACCTCTGCCAATCTGGCGGCTTGCATCCACGCGGCCCGCGAGCGCGTGTGTTTCATTAATACTGGATTTTTAGATCGCACGGGCGATGAGATTCACACCTCAATGCAAGCCGGGCCAATGCTGGCCAAGGGTGAAATGAAAAATACCAAATGGATTTCAGCTTATGAAGACCGCAATGTTGATATTGGTTTGGCATGTGGGTTT
>JALWJW010000443.1 GCA_026996935.1 Hyphomicrobiales bacterium | reverse complement strand
ATTGACCGACAATGAATCGGTTGAGAAAATTCTCTCAGATGATGCCATTGTTGAGATTCTGACCGATCAGGGGATTGAAATTGCCCGTCGGACTGTTGCAAAGTATCGTGAATCGTTAAAGATTCCATCATCTGTGCAACGTCGGCGTGAAAAACGCGCGGCAATTTAAGTTTCAACTATCCATTTAATAGCGCAAAGGCAAACCCGTGCTTAACCCCCAAACCGATCTTTTCCTCATTATTGATGTTCAAAATGATTTTTGCCCGGGTGGGGCTTTAGGGGTTAATGGTGGCGATGAGATCATACCTTTAATCAATAGCTTAACGCGGCGGTTTGATAATGTGGTTTTAACACAAGATTGGCACCCGGCAGGTCATTCTTCTTTTGCCAGTAGCCATGAAGGCAAAGCCCCGTTTGAAATGATTGAAATGTCTTATGGGATGCAAAACCTTTGGCCAGATCATTGTATACAAGGCTCTTTTGGGGCCCAATTTCATGAAAATTTAGACACAGACAAAGCCCAAATGATAATCCGCAAAGGCTTTCGCACTGGTGTTGATTCTTATTCAGCCTATTTTGAAAACGATAAAGAAACCCGCACAGGATTAGCAGGATTCATTCAAGAGCGTGGTTTTAATCGTGTCTTCATGGCTGGCCTTGCAACAGATTTTTGCGTTGGCTTTTCGGCTCTAGATGGCAAAAGTTTAGGGCTCGATGTTTTTGTCGTTGAAGATGCCTGCCGCGCCATTGATATGGACGGATCACTCGCATCTATGCTGCAACAATTTGAAGATAACGGCGTAAAGCGTATTCAATCGGCTGAATTAACGGTTTCAACTTAAATTTTAATTTGCGAGATACGAGATTAATCCGTTTAGGACACGCTTGCCGCGATTGGTGGCGCGGATGATGGATGAACGAGGAATTTTTTCTAATAAGTCCTGTTCAACCAGCAGATTGATATTTTCTTGGGTTGGCTTTGCGTTGAACAATTGTGAATAGCGTTCAAGGTCGATACCTTCATTCAACCTCAACCCCATAAGTAAGAACTCTTTTGCCTCATCATGGATGGTTAAAACTTCAGATTCCACCGTGCCGCAGCCATTCTGAGATATAGTATCGAGCCAATGCTCAGGGATCTTTTCATTATTTAATGCTAAACGTTGGCCATTTTCTATGATGCGGGAATGAGCCCCGGCACCCACCCCAACATATTCGCCATAGCGCCAATACAATTTATTATGGCGCGACTCCTGACCAGCATAGGCGTGGTTTGAAATTTCATAAGCATTTAAACCTGCTTTGTCGGTGAGCTCTTGGGTAATATCAAACAAGTTGGCGGCGATATCATCATCGGGGACAATGAGTTTGCCCGCGCGATGAAGTTTTTCAAAAGCCGTATCAGGTTCAATGGTCAATTGATAAAGTGACATATGACCTTGCTGATGGGCCAATGCTTGCGAAAGTTCAGATTTCCATTCCTCCACGCTCTGATCAGGTCTCGTATAAATTAAATCAAAACTGGTGCGCTCAAAGGTGTTTTTGGCAAGGGTAAACGCCTCCAGGGCCTCTTTTGCCGTGTGTTGACGGCCAAGGGCTTTTAGTTGTTGGTCATTGAGGGATTGAATACCAACCGAAACCCGATTAACACCACCTTCCCGATATCCAATAAAGTTTTGCGCTTCAATACTGGTTGGGTTGGCCTCAAGGGTAATCTCTACATCGCCAGCGACATTCCACAAAAGAGCTATCTGGTCAATGATTTGAGCGATAGCATGGGGCGACATGAGCGATGGGGTGCCGCCGCCAAAAAACACACTGGTAACTTCTCGCTCAGGCGTGCGCGAGGCAAAATGTTTAAGCTCAGATTTGAGACCATCAACAAATTTTTGCTCATCAATACCGCCGTGGCGCACATGGGAGTTAAAATCGCAATAGGGGCATTTCGCCAAACAAAATGGCCAGTGAACATAAATCCCAAAGCCGACATCAAAAGCAGAATGACTATGGTTTTTTATGCTGTGGTTTGGCTTAGACACCAAACTG
>JALWJW010000442.1 GCA_026996935.1 Hyphomicrobiales bacterium | reverse complement strand
CTATCGCACTGGGTGAAATTGCGCGCGCCTTTGGCTTTTCTATGGGCTGAAACAAGTCCGCGATAGGTATTTGACGATTTGCCCGCTGAAATACCTTTTGAAATAATACGGCTTGAGGTGTTTTTGCCCAAATGGATCATTTTGGTGCCGCTATCGACTTGTTGGCGGCCATTGGAAACGGCAATCGAGTAAAATTCACCCGATGAATTATCACCGCGCAAAATACAAGATGGATATTTCCAGGTTACAGCAGAACCGGTTTCAACTTGTGTCCAGGACACTTTTGAATTGTCACCACGACAATCAGCCCGTTTGGTCACAAAGTTATAAATACCGCCTTTACCGTCCGCATCGCCCGGATACCAGTTTTGCACGGTTGAGTATTTGATTTCTGCATCTTCAAGCAAGATTAATTCAACCACCGCTGCGTGTAGTTGGTTTTCATCGCGGGTTGGTGCGGTACAGCCTTCAAGGTAGGAAACGTATGAACCTTTATCGGCAATAATTAAAGTGCGCTCGAACTGGCCTGTGTTTTTCTCATTGATACGGAAATAGGTTGAAAGTTCCATAGGGCAACGCACGCCCGGCGGAATATAAACGAACGAACCGTCCGTAAACACTGCAGAGTTTAGGGTCGCGTAAAAATTATCCGATACTGGCACAACCGAGCCAAGATATTTTTTAACCAACTCAGGATGCTCACGAATAGCTTCTGAAATAGGGCAGAAAATGACACCCGCCTTTGCCAGCTCTTTCTTAAATGTGGTGACAACTGACACACTGTCAAACACCGCATCAACCGCAACCGCGCCTTTTGGAATATTCAGGCCATTATCATCGAGCTTAGACGGTTCGTCCTGACGGCGAACGCCTGCCAGAATTTCCTGCTCTTTAAGTGAGATGCCCAATTTTTCATACGTCGCCAACAGTTCTGGATCAACTTCATCTAAGCTATTTGGGCCATTTTCATCAAAGCCTTTTGGGGCTGAATAATAATACAGATCGTCAAAATCAGGCTTTGGGTAATCGACCTTGGCCCAATCTGGTTCTTGCATTGTCAACCAACGGCGATAAGCCGACAAACGCCATTCAAGCATCCATTCCGGTTCCTGCTTTTTAGCCGAGATAAAACGGATCACATCTTCTGATAAACCTTTAGGGGCAAGGTCAGCTTCGATGTCTGTTTCAAAGCCGTATTTGTATTTATCGACTTCAATTTCTTTGACGCGTTCTATGGTATCTAAGTCAGCCATATCAGACCTTTCATTTTCACCGTTTTAAACGGTTACATTCTTGTTGTGGCGCGCAACGAGTTGCTGCCAAATTTCTATAAATTTCTCAACGTCTCTTTCGGTTGATGTCCAACCAAAACTAACGCGTAGTGCACATTCGCGAAGCTCATCATTCACCCCCATTGAAGCCAGTACCCGCGAGCCTGTGACCTTGCCCGAAGAACAGGCAGAACCGGTTGAAACGGCAATGCCTTCGAGGTCTAAATTAATCAGCGTGGTTTGGGCTTTCATGCCTTTAAGGGCTATGTAAGATGTATTGGGCAGGCGTTCAACACCTTGGCCAAAGATCACAATATCGGGACTAACTTCTTGCAATTTTGATTCAAAAAGATCGCGCAAGTGTCTGGTATTAGATTCTTTTTTGGTGTTCTCGTTTACCGCCTCGGTTACGGCTGCGGCAAAGCCTGCAATGGCCGCAACATTTTCGGTGCCGCCTCTTCTGCCAAGCTCTTGGCCACCGCCATGAATATATTTATCCAGCGTTACGCCATCGCGCATAATCAAGGCACCAACACCTTGCGGGCCGCCAACTTTGTGCGCTGACAGGGTCATCATATCAACGCCAAGCAAACCGAAATTAACTGGAATTTTGCCTAAAGCCTGCACCGCATCGGTGTGGAAAACACCACCGTTACGATTGGTCATTTCTGCCGCTTGCGCAACGGGTTGAATAACCCCTGTTTCGTTATTGGCCAACATGACAGAAACCAAGGCTTTTCCACTTGGGGCAAAGGTGTCCTCATGAGATGAAGCAA
>JALWJW010000441.1 GCA_026996935.1 Hyphomicrobiales bacterium | reverse complement strand
CCACTCGCTGTCATCATCGATATTGCCTTGCTCGACACATTACCACCACGCGAATTTGCCTCTGGTTATGCCGAAGTGGCAAAATATGGTTTATTAGGCGACATCGGTTTTTTTGAATGGCTGGAAGTCAACGCCAAATCACTTTTTGACGGCAATGCCCAATCACGTATCACCGCCATTTCAAAAAGCTGCCAAGCCAAAGCTGATACTGTTGCGCGCGATGAAAAAGAAGGCGGCGTGCGCGCATTATTAAACCTTGGCCACACCTTCGGTCACGCGCTTGAAGGAGCAACAGGATATAGCGATCGCTTATTGCACGGTGAAGGGGTTTCCATCGGTATGGTTTTGGCTTTTCGGTTTTGTGAAAAAACCGGTCTGGTCAAAAAAGGCACCTCAAGGCGGGTGGAAAATCACCTCGCCAGTGTTGGCCTGCCCATCACTTTGGCAGACATTAAAGGCGATTTGCCACCAGCTCAAAAGCTGGTTGAATATATGCGTCAGGACAAAAAAGCATCGGGCGGCAAACTGGTATTTGTATTGGCCAATGGCATTGGCGACAGCTTTGTTGCCAAAGATGTCAACGAATCTGATATACTAAGCTTTATGAACGAAGAGCTGGCAAAAAGATGACCACAAGCTTGTTAATCATTGCAGGTATTGTGATTGCGTTGATTGCATTATCGGCGTTCTTTTCCGGTGCTGAAACCGCCATGACCGCAACCTCAAAAGCACGTATGCACGAGCTGGAAAAACGCGGCGACAAACGCGCCAAACGCGTACAAGACCTTATCGCCAAACCAGAACGCCTCATTGGCGCAATTTTATTGGGCAACAACCTTGTCAATATTCTGGCATCAGCTCTTGCCACCAGCCTGTTCATTTCTCTTTTTGGCAGCAATGGCGTTATTTATGCCACTTTAATCATGACCATGCTGGTGCTGATATTTGGCGAAGTTATGCCCAAAACCTATGCCATTAACAACCCTGACCGTTACGCACTGTTTGTCTCATCTATTATCAAAATCATCGTTTCGGTTTTTGGCCCTGTTGTTCTGGCGGTAGAATTTGTCGTACGCCGAACCATGCGTTTATTTGGCGCTGACATTTCCAAAGGACAAACCATTTTATCTCCGCGCGATGAGCTGCGCGGTGCGATTGACCTTCACCACAAAGAAGGCAGTTTTGTCAAAAATGATCGCGATATGCTCGGCGGTATTTTAGACCTTGAAAACCTGGAAGTCAGTGATGTGATGATCCATCGCACCAAAATGCACACCCTTGATGCCGATCTGCCACCTTCACAGATTATCACCAGAGTACTCAAAAGCGGCTACACCCGCATTCCAATCTGGAAAGATGACCCTGATAATATTATTGGTATTATTCATGCCAAAAACCTTCTGGCCGAACTGCACAAGAAAAAGGGCAATGTTGATAAAGTCAGTATTAAAGACCTTTGCACCCAACCCTGGTTCGTACCCGAAACAACCCCGGCAACAGATCAACTCAATGCCTTTTTACGTAAAAAAGTTCATTTTGCAATTGTCGTTGATGAATACGGGGAAGTTATGGGACTGATTACCCTGGAAGATATTTTAGAAGAGATCGTCGGTCAGATTTCTGATGAACACGACACGACAGAAGCAGAAATTGCCCGCGAATCCAGCGGTTCATATATCATCAAAGGTGAAACACCAATCCGCGATCTCAACCGCCTATATGACTGGAACCTGCCCGATGAAGAAGCAACCACCGTTGCCGGCCTTGTGATCCACGAGGCCCAAATCATTCCTGACCCCGGCCAAGCATTCACTTTTCATGGATTTAGATTTGAAGTTCTAGCTAAAACCCGCAATCAAATCACCTCTATCCGCGTGACCAAAGTTTCGAAATAACTCTAAATGAAAACTGCTTCCAACCATTATGACCTGATTATTGTCGGTGCCAGTTTTTCTGGCCTGACCTGCGCCAGAGCAGCCGCTTTACGTGGCTTGAAAGTTTTAGTTTTAGAAACCAAAGAAAACCCTGGTTCACGCATGCACACCACG
>JALWJW010000440.1 GCA_026996935.1 Hyphomicrobiales bacterium | reverse complement strand
AAACCAATAGAAATCGGCACCACAAAACTGGTCGCTTTTCCTGACAAGGCATAAAGACCAAAAAATTCGGTAATTTTATCTTCTGGTGCAATATGAATCAGCATCGTGCGGCTGGCCGCCTGAAGCGGCCCCACGGCCAGACCGACAATAGCCCCGACAAGAACAAAAGTCAGCTCTGAGGTTGAGGCAAACATACCACCATCTTTTACCATTGCCTCCACAGGTAAAAAGAAAAAGATATAATCTTTACCAATAGAAAGCGTGGCAACTGTCCCAAAGAACAAAATTGTGATGCCGATGAGAATAACTTTTTTCGGGCCAATTCTATCATCAAGCTTACCGCCTAAAAAGGCTCCGACCGCACCGGTGATTGACAATAAAATACCGTAAACACCAACCGTAATGGCGGGCCAGTCAAATACCGCAGCCCCAACAATACCGCCTAAGGCAAAAACCCCAACCAGCGCATCGCGATAGAGCATCGAAACCAACAAATATTTAAACATATTCAAATGCTCACGCCATGTTGACAAAGTTGCTTTTAATTGAGCAATGCCGTTACTAACCGCCTTTGACAAACTATTGCGGCGCGGCGCATCTGGCGTAAACAAAAACAATGGAATAATAAAAATACAATACCAAACAGCCGTCAATACACCAGCAAAACGTGGACCGCTAAAATCTTGCGTTTCAAAGCCCAAAATGGAAGGCAAGCCAACCAGCGTTGTATTGGCATCACCTGAGGGAATGATCAAAGCCAACATTAAAATTAACGCCACAAGACCGCCAATATAACCCATCGCCCAGCCCGTCCCGGATAACCGCCCAAGGCGCTCTTTAGGAACCAGATCAGGCATCATTGAGTTGGTAAATACAATCCCAAATTCCGCCCCGATGGTTGCGATGACAAAACCGGCCAGGGCGATAAACATACCATATTCAACACTGGGCGCGCCAAACCATAACAAAGAAGAACCAACGACAAAAAACACCGAAAACGCCGCAATCCAAGTTTTGCGCGGTCCCCCTGCATCAGCAATCGCCCCAAGAAAAGGTGAAAAAATAGCAATCAATATACCAGCCGCCCCTGTCGCCCAGGTCCAATAAGCCTGACCAATCTCAGGCGTTGGCGCAAGTTTTGAGACAAAGTACGGGCCAAAGATGAAGGTTAATACAAGCGTAAAATATGGTTGAGCGGCCCAATCATATAATATCCATCCCCAGACCCCTTTTTTGCTCGCATAGGTCTTTTGCTCTCCACCATCATCTGAACTGGCTGTTTCCGTCATGTTCCCTCTCCCCATTATAGTGCCAAAAACGAAATTTTTAAATGATTCTACCTGTTTGGCTTGTAATTAGCCTAAAGCTAGCCGATATTCTGTAAAAGTCCACATTTAACGCATAACATGTGAGGCGAACCGCCGCGCAGCCTTAAGAGTTGGTTGACAAACAAGGCTAACACAGGCTCTTGTATACGTTGAATAATTTTAATAATTTGCAAAGTTCTGGAGGGAGTGCATATGGCAAAAACAAAAGCAGCAAGCCACATCATCGGCCTGCATGAAGAAACCTGCAAAGGCTTTGTTAAAGATACAATATCCCTATCTGTCATTGCTGGATTTATCTTTTTTGCCCTTTACACGTTCAGCTTTATCACTTCACATGCAATCCTCACTGGCCTGACCGGCTTTGGCACCCTCGGCTTTAGCGCCATTGTTCCTGACTACATTGTCCTTGGCGCCATTTCCTTCGGCTACATTGTCCTTGGCGCCATTTCCTTCGGCTACATTGTCACCTTTATGGATGCATCGGCTCGCTCCAAAAAATGGATTTTTTCACTTGGCACTCTGGTCGCATACGGCCTGCTCGTTGCCGCAATGATTACTTAATAGAATAAACAACGAAACGGTTACTTTTATGAAAATTGCTGTTCTAGCAGAAACTGCCGCTGATGAGACCCGCGTTGCGGCCTCTCCAGCCAGTGTTAAGGCCTATATAGGCAAAGGGCTTGATGTTACAATCGAGCAGGGAGCAGGTGATGCTTCTTTTTACTCAGATGAAGATTACAAAGCCCAAGGGGCAAAAATTGCCAAAAACGCCACGAGCGCGGTCAAAGATGCCGACATCGTTTTAAGTGTGCGCCGTCCTTCAGCCACCGCCGTTAAAGCGATGAAAAAAGGGGCTGTTGTTGCCGCCCAACTCGACCCGTTCGGTGATCGCAAAGACCTTGATGCTCTGGCCAAAGCTGGCATTACTGCATTTTCAATGGAACTTATCCCGCGTATTACCCGGGCGCAATCCATGGACGTTTTATCATCACAAGCAAACCTTGCCGGATATAAAGCGGTGATTGATGCCGCAGAAGGGTTCAGCCGCGCCTTCCCAATGATGATGACCGCGGCAGGCACTGTTGCACCGGCAAAAGTGTTTGTTATGGGTGCAGGTGTTGCAGGCCTTCAAGCTATCGCCACTGCCCGCCGCCTTGGCGCTGTCGTATCAGCCACCGATGTGCGTGCTGCAGCCGGTGAGCAGGTAGAAAGCCTTGGGGCAAAATTTGTTTTTGTTGAAGGTATGCAGGATTCCGCCACCGCAGGCGGTTATGCCAAAGAACTGTCTGACGAAGACAAACAAAAACAAGCCGAACTTGTCGCCAACCATATCAAAACCCAGGACATTGTTATCACAACAGCGCTCATTCCTGGTCGCCCGGCACCAGAATTGATCAGCAAAGACATGGTCGAAACCATGCAGTCTGGGTCAATCATTGTCGATATGGCGGTTGAACGTGGAGGCAACTGCCCGCTGTCCCAAGCGGGAAAAGTGGTTGAACATAAGGGCGTGACCATTATGGGCTATACCAATTTGCCGGGGCGTTTACCGGGCAATGCATCGCAACTTTATGCGAAAAACCTACAAAACTTTATCACACTCATGATCGGTGAAGGCGGTGATTTAGACATCAATTGGGAAGATGAAATCATCACTGGTTGCGCATTAACCCACGATGGCAAAGCCATCCATTCCGTTCTTGAAAAGAAATAATATAGTAAAAAGGGCACTATCATGGCTCAAATGACAGCTCAACAAGCAGCAGATGCTGCACAAGCCGCCGCAGCATTGGCACAAAATGCGGCCGACAAAGCTCAAAGCCTTGCCGATCAGGCCGCATTGGTGGCAAATAGCGGCGGCGCAGAAGCAGCCGCAGCCGCCACCGGCATTGATCCATTCATCTTTCGTCTGGCAATTTTTGTTCTTGCCATTTTCGTTGGTTACTTTGTTGTGTGGAGCGTAACACCGGCCCTTCACACACCGCTCATGGCCGTCACCAACGCCATTTCTTCGGTGATCGTAGTTGGCGCGATTTTGGCTATTGGCGCAGGCGCCATCGCCTCGGGCAACACAATCGCCATGATCTTTGGTTTCATTGCCCTGATTTTAGCCTCGGTTAATATTTTCGGCGGCTTCCTCGTCACCCAGCGCATGCTCGCCATGTATAAGAAAAAAGGATAAGCACCATGTCTGCAAATCTTTCTGCACTGCTTTACCTTCTCGCTGGCAGTCTATTTATTCTGGCCCTGAAAGGCCTTTCACACCCCGAAACTTCACGCCGTGGCAACACATTGGGCATGATCGGCATGGGTGTTGCCGTTCTCACCACATTATTTGCCATCCCAGAAGGCAGCTTCACAACCTGGCTGCTCATCATTGGCGGTATCGGCATTGGTGGTGCCATTGGCGCCGTCACGGCCAAACGCATTGCCATGACCGAAATGCCGCAACTGGTTGCCGCTTTCCACTCTTTGGTCGGTTTGGCAGCCGTCTTTGTGGCAGCATCAGCTCTTTATGCCCCTGAATCATTTAATATCGGCACAGCCGGTAACATTCACGTGGGCAGCCTGATCGAAATGTCTCTGGGGGTCGCCATTGGTGCAATCACCTTTTCAGGTTCTGTCATTGCTTTTACAAAATTACACGGCCTTGTTTCCGGTGCCCCCATTGTATTCCCCGGTCAACATATGGTCAATCTGGCCCTTGGTATTTTACTGGTCATCCTAATTGCCATGTTCGCAACAACAGAAAGCCACACCATCTTTTGGGTGCTAACAATTTTGGCTTTTGTGCTCGGCGTTCTTATTATCATTCCAATTGGTGGCGCAGACATGCCTGTTGTGGTGTCTATGCTCAACTCTTATTCAGGCTGGGCTGCTGCCGGAATCGGCTTTACACTTGGCAACACAGCGTTGATTATTACGGGCGCTTTGGTTGGTTCATCAGGGGCAATCTTGTCTTACATCATGTGTAAAAGCATGAACCGCTCTTTCATCTCCGTTATTCTTGGCGGCTTTGGCGGTGAAGCTGGTGGCCCTGCTGCTGCAGATGATGGCGAACAAAAACCGGTAAAACTTGGTTCTGCCGAAGATGCTGCCTTTTTAATGAAAAACGCATCTTCCGTGATTATTGTTCCAGGCTACGGCATGGCCGTGGCTCAAGCCCAGCACGCTTTGCGCGAAATGGCCGACCATCTTAAAGAGGCTGGCGTTAATGTAAAATATGCTGTTCACCCCGTGGCGGGCCGCATGCCTGGCCACATGAACGTGCTGCTTGCTGAAGCCAACGTGCCTTATGATGAGGTCTTTGAACTTGAAGACATCAATTCGGACTTTGCCAATACCGATGTTGTTTATGTAATCGGTGCAAATGATGTCACCAACCCAGCCGCAAAAGAAGATCCATCATCTCCTATTTTTGGTATGCCCGTTCTTGAAGTGTGGAAAGCCAACACGGTGATGTTCTCAAAACGCTCACTTTCATCTGGCTATGCTGGTATCGATAACTCATTATTCTATCGCGACAACACCATGATGTTGCTCGGCGATGCCAAGAAAATGGTTGAAGAAATCAACAAGGCGATGGATTAACCTACTGCAAACAAAACAAGCAATTTTAAAAGGCGATGATGATGAACTGGATTTACCTATACATCGCCATCGCCTTTGAAGTTTTAGGCACTGCGGCTTTAAAAATGTCGGACGGCATGGCCAAACCCTGGCTATTTGCCGCCTCACTCGGCCTTTATGGTATCAGCTTCGTTTTACTATCCCAAACCTTAAAAACAATGCCCGTCGGCATCACCTATGCCATCTGGTCAGGCGTTGGCACCCTGCTCATCGTCCTCATCGGCATATTCTGGTTTGGCGAAACCTTCACCCCATTGCGGGTGGTTTTCATGACCATGATTATCATCGGCGCGATTGGCCTGAATTTATCAGCAGGACACTAAAGTGCGTCCGTTTACTTGAATTCAATTCAAACCACCACCCACTAAAACCTCACACAGCCTCAACAGGCGCCATCGGCACAAACAACAAAAGCCGCCATTGCGATTGCAAGGCAGCTTATCAATTGTTGTTCAAGCGTGAAAGGCAAATGCCTTACAGAAAATAACTAGGTTCGAGAACCTTAGCGACCGCCAGAAAAAGGCATCATGCCTTCGCGCTGTGCTTTTTTACGAGCAAGCTTGCGTGTGCGGCGAATAGCTTCTGCTTTTTCACGTGCACGTTTTTCAGATGGTTTTTCGTAATGGCTACGAAGCTTCATTTCACGGAAAACACCTTCACGTTGAAGCTTCTTTTTCAGGGCTTTAAGCGCCTGATCTACATTATTATCGCGAACAAATACTTGCACGTGCAAGATCCTTAACTATTAAACGGTTAATCAAATTTAGTCTTAAAACGCCAATTCCACAATTTACGGAAAAAGCACTTGGCCACCAAAGGTAGCTCATTAGATGGCGTTTAGTATCAAAGATGGCCACCAATGTCGAGACATAAGCGTTGCTTTATCACGTTAATTTCGTCTTTTTCAGTCTTTTCTCTTTGATAACTGTGTCGCATGGCCCATTTTGCGACCCTCGCGCGCTTCTGCCTTACCATATAAATGAATACACATATTCTCTTTTGTCGCCAAAGCACCCCACTCGGCACCTTCTTGGCCAAGCAGATTATACATCACCGCATCACTATGGCGGAACGGATCAGCCAACGGCAACCCCGCCACCGCGCGAATGTGCTGCTCAAATTGCGAGACGTGACAGGCATCTTGCGTCCAATGGCCAGAATTGTGCACCCGCGGGGCAATCTCGTTCATCAGCACTAGCGGGCCAGCCCCGTCTTTGCCTTCTGACACAAACAACTCCACCGCAAACACCCCAACATACTCCAGCGCTGTTGCAAGTTTTACTGCAATGTCCATCGCCATTTCGCCCGCCTGTGCTGAAATATTTGCTGGCACTCGACTGGTTGCCAAAATATGGTTTTCGTGGTGATTTTCAGGAATATCAAAAGCAACAATTTTACCATTCACATCACGCGCCGCCACGATTGATACTTCTAAATCAAACGGCACAAAACTTTCTAAAATCGCAGGCTGTGAACCAATATCGGCAAAACATTTTGCCAAATCATCGCCATCGCGAATAATCGTCTGGCCCTTACCATCATAACCAAAACGCCGCGTTTTCAATACACATGGGCGACCAATATTCTCAATTGCATTTTCAATATCGGCAACACTATTTACAGCGGCAAAGGCAGGCACACCCACACCGTTTTCAACCGCCATGGTTTTTTCTGAAATCCGGTCCTGCGTAATCGCCAAAACATTAACCCCGGGACGCACCGGCACGCGATCAACAAGAAACTCCAGACAGGCATCTGGAATGTTTTCAAACTCATAAGTCACCACATCAACGTCTTTTGCAAAAGCACTAAGCGCTGCCTCATCTTCATATGGTGCTGCGGTATGGCGCGCGGCCACATCAAAAGCAGGATTATCACCCTCAGGGGCATAAATATGGCAGGCAAAACCAAGTTCGGCCGCCGCCAATGCCAGCATCCGCCCCAATTGACCACCGCCCAAAATACCAATAACAGCGCCTGGCTGAAGGCTCGTTTCATCCATCTTAGTCATCATTTTTTGGCTCTTGTGCAATACTGTCTGTTTGTTTTTGGCGATACGCCGCAAGACGGTTTGAAAGCTCTTCATCATTGGTTGCTAACACCGCGGCCGCCAATAAAGCCGCATTCACAGCCCCCGCATTACCTATGGCTAAAGTGCCAACAGGAATCCCGGCAGGCATCTGCACAATAGACAATAAACTGTCTTTTCCACTTAGTGCTTTTGATTGGATCGGCACGCCAAACACAGGCAACACTGTCATGGACGCAACCATGCCCGGCAAATGCGCGGCCCCGCCAGCCCCGGCAATAATCACCTTTAACCCGGCCTGTTTTGCCCCTTTGGCAAAATCAAACATCCGGTCAGGCGTGCGATGAGCTGAAACAATTCTGGTTTCATATGCCACGTTCAATTCATCCAAAACCTCTGCGCCCAGGCGCATTGTCGGCCAATCTGATTGACTACCCATAATGATAGAAACGACAGTTTTAGTCACAATAAGGGATCCCTTTTAAAAGGTGAAGAAAACGAAAAAGCGTTTTTGCAATGTTTCAAGCATCTAATCAAGCAATAATATCAGGAAACAACTGATCTTCGATAATCAGTATTTCATCTTTATACTGAAGTTTTTTCTTTTTTAACCGCCTGATACGCAACTGATCAGGCACATCACCTGCCATCAGCAATTCAATTTTATCGTGCAACGCTTTATGTTGACCTTGCAGTTCTTTCAAACGCGCCAATAAGTTCACCCGATTTGCTGACATTTACCACTCCCACTCTCACACACCATTTACCACACATCACCAACCCCGCCAAGAACTCCCTCTTTAGGTGTATCATTAAAATAAATACATATGAACCGATTGGACAAGATGGTTTTGTTGTGTCAGTATTTGAGTCGTAAGACGAATGTAAACTTAAACTTAGGCGGAGGTTAATATATGTCAATAAAAGCACACCTTGAATCACTCGAAAGAAAGCGCGATGCACTCAAGGCAAAACTGGAAGACTACCTCACCCACCCTAGCGTTGACGACTTGGCAATCGCCGAAATAAAACGTCAAAAGTTAGAATTAAAAGACCAAATTACAAAAATTCAATCTTCAATGGAAGCTGCGTAAAGCGCGGCTGTTTTTTTGTCTAAATCTCAAGAATGAACGAAACGGACCGCGATTATACGGTCCGTTTTATTGTTTAAAGCAACCTGCTTATTGTTCTCTAACCAGCCACAGCATATCAAGCGGATGACGCTTTTTGCCGGCATCCTCGCCAATCAGCAATGTACCGTCATTCATGGCTAAAATATTGTCTGGATTGGCGGGCAAATCGATTGAGCACTTTTTGCCCTCAATCGTTTGGCCAATCACATAAGGCTCTAAGCGTGTAATGTTAAAGTCATTACTGGTATTTGCCACATAAACCCCGCCGCAAACCTCTTTATCTAAAGCAATCGCCCCGCCATTGGCTTTATCTTTTTTACCTGTTGCCCAATCTAAATGTCCCCAGGCTTTGTCCATAGTATAGGCAAGTGAGGAAGCCGCGACATAAACCTTGTTTCCAAATGACGTAATACCTTCAAGCTTATCCCATTCATTGGTCGCATTTAATGCTGCTGCCGCACGCCGGCTTTCCAAAAACGCCACGCGATCATCTTTGTAAGAACCAACTATGCCATCACCATTTAAGTCTTTTCCCGTTTTGCCTTCAGCCCAATTATTAACATCTTGCGCTGAAATATAACTGGATTTGCCTTCTTGATAATCACTAACCTTTACCTTGTCATACTCGCTGATCCATTGCGCAATTTGATCATTATCGGCATGCCCAAGCAAAACCCAACTGACATTAAAACCCGCCTTGCGTGGATCACTGCTATCATCTTGCTTAAGTCTGGCGGCATAAAGCGTACCAGCATTCAAATTGCCCTTATTGTCGGCAACAAATTTAAACAACACACCACCAGAGGCGGTATTATATTTTTTATTGGCATATTTTCCTGAATCATCATCGGTCATATAAACCGTTTTCATATCAGGCATAATGGCAACGGTTTCATGGCTCAACCGACCCATAGCATAATGCTTGACCAGCTTTTGCCCCTCTTTGGCGGCCGC
>JALWJW010000439.1:30034-31534 GCA_026996935.1 Hyphomicrobiales bacterium | reverse complement strand
CGACCAGATTGCCCCGATTGAAGCAACAGCGGCAAAACTCATAATGGTTTGCGGCATATTAGGTACCACGGCGCACACGCGATCATTTTCTCTTACCCCGATATCTTTAAGGGCCTGATTTAAACGAGAGACATTTTCATTTAATTCATTCCATGTGACCGTCAATTCAACTTTGTCTTCACCACGGAAAATAATGGCCGGTGTGTCATCATTTTTAACCAGCAGATTTTCGGCAAAATTTAATCGGGCTTGCGGGAAAAACCGAGCGCCAGGAATTTTGTCTTTGTCCTGAATAATAACATCACCGCGAACCGATGATTTCACCCTGGTAAAATCCCATAATGAATTCCAAAATTGTTCAGGATGGGAAATTGAATATTCATGCACATCATCAAAGGTTTTTAACTCAGTCTTGAAATCTTCATTTTCCTTTTTCATAAAAGCTTTGAGCTGTGACTGTTCAATACGCGAAGGGGATGGTGCCCAAAGTGGATTATCTGACATTTTAAAATTCCTTGAGGGGTAGAAAATAACGATAATTTCATCTGTTTAACTTTATGCATAAAAAATTCAAACAAGAGAATCATTTTTTTGGTGTATGATTCCAGTGGTTTGTTTCTGCCTGTTTTTTCTTCCTACTTTTTTAGGCAATTTCAAAGATAATGGCTTGACGGTGATACGATGAAACGATTTCTCATTTTCTTTAGTGGTTTACTGGTGATTATCGCTTTGGCGATTGCCGCTTTACCGTTTGTGTTGACAACGGACTTTGTTGCCGAGCAACTCAAAACAGCGGTGGCCAAATCAACAGGGCGAACCCTGAATATTAACGGGCCATTGCGGTTTAAGTTCTGGCCAACACTTATGGTTGAAGCCAATGATGTTGCATTGTCCAACCCGCCGCAAATGTATAAGGGTCAATTTGCGGCCATTAAAACGCTACGGGTGCGCGTGGCAGCCAGGCCATTGCTTTCACGGCAAGTAAAGATTTTAGAAATGACGCTGCTCAATCCTCGCGTCAGTCTTGTGGTTGATAATGGGGGGAAAGCCAATTGGGATTTTACCCAAAAGACCACCACGTCATCGAGCCAAGAAAAGATCACAATGGGCAATGGACAATCACCGATTGATAAAATTTCCCTCGCCCCGATTGTTATTAAAAATGGTGATATACGGTTTCTTGATGAACGGGCGGGCAGTTCGTTTGCCGCACAAAACGTCAATATGTCGGTCACGATCGGTGGCCTGGATGGCCCGATTGATATTAAAGGCAACCTTGTGTGGAACAAGCAAAAAGTCTCGATCAACAGCTATACCAAATCTCCAGCACGCCTGACCCGAGATGGTTCACCAATGGATCTGGCTATTGCCAGTTCACTTTTAACCATGCAATTTAGTGGCCGCGCCAGAATTGCCAAAGGCATCTCCCTTGCCGGAACCATTAGCGCTAAAACACCATCAATCCGAAAACTGGCCAGTTGGACGGGAACCCCCCTTGCC
>JALWJW010000439.1:0-30024 GCA_026996935.1 Hyphomicrobiales bacterium | reverse complement strand
CCCTTGCCCCCGGCAAAGGGCTTGGTGCCTTTACTGCAAAAGCTGGTGTGGATTTAACTGGCAAAGTCATTAAATTATCAAAAGCAAAAGTGATGATTGACGGAATGAATGCACAAGGCAATTTGACTATCAACCTTAAGGGTAAACGCCCGTTGATTTTAGCGCGCATTGGCATGGACCAAATCAACGTCAATACATATTTGCAAAAGGGTCAGCGCACAGGACAAAAGAAAACGGCAAAATCACCAGGCTGGAGCGAAGATCGGATTGACTTTTCTGGCCTTAAAGCGGTTGATGCTGACCTGACAATTGCCACATCACGCATTGTTTATAAAAATATCATTATTGGTACAACCAGTCTAAGTGCAAAGCTCAGTAATGGGAAACTTGATGCGCGGCTCAATAAAATGGCCTTTTATGATGGTAAAGCAATTGGGCGCATCATTTTAAACGGAGCGACAAAGAGCCCTGTCATTCAAGGCTCGTTAAGTGCCAGCGGATTAAATGCGTTTGGGTTATTAAAAGACTTTGCCGACTTTAAACGCCTGAAAGGGACGGGCCAATTACAATTATCCCTAGCTTCATCGGGCAAAAGCCAGCAAGAAATTGTTTCTCGACTCGGAGGCATCGCCAAACTAAAATTTACCAACGGGGCCATTCGCGGCATCAACATTGCCTCGATGGTGCGCAATGTGCAAAAATCAATCTTGGGCGGATGGGATAAGAACTCCAAAAAAGACACTGATTTTTCCGAATTCTCAATGTCGTTTAAAATCAAGGATGGCATTGCTAACAATGATGATTTGAAATTGCTCGGACCGCTGGTGCGGGTTACCGGCAAGGGTGAGGTTGATATGCTGGCCCAACGGCTTGATTACCGCGTCAAACCAAAACTTGTCGCGACCTTGAAAGGGCAAGGCGGCAAGCAAAAACTTAAAGGCATTGCTGTGCCTATCATCATTAAAGGACCGTGGGCAAAACCAAAAATTTATCCTGATATTGAAGGCATCTTAAGCAATCCACAAGCCGCATTTAGCAAACTGAACAATCTGATTAAAAAAGGCGGTAGGGTTGATCTAAAAAAAGCCGGTAAGACAGTCCAGAAATCAATCGAAAAGAAGGCCCGTAAACAAGTTGAAAAAGCGCTTGGGCAAAAGCTGGATGACGGGCAGGTTAAAAAGGTTGAAAAGCAAGGCAAGAAACTACTTAAATCCTTATTTGGACCAAAGAAGAAACCTGCAACGCCACAACCTACCCCTGCTGAGTAAGTTGGCCTGAACCTTGTTTTCATTTAAACGTTTTAAAGATTATGCCGTTTTATTTATGATTGTCGCAGCAATTGTTTTTGCGCTTCGATATTTGGGCTGGAACGACACAACAGGCGATGGCAGGGTTATTGATGGCGACAGTTTATTGCTGGATGGTCAACAGGTGCGCCTTTTTGGCATTGATGCGCCCGAACTTTCCCAACAATGCCAAACCAGTACTGGTTCCAGTTATTCATGCGGTCGCAAGGCGCGCCAGTATTTGCAATCCATTGTAAAGGGAAATCGCGTGACCTGCAAAGTAATGAATATTGACCGTTATCGCCGCGAAGTCTCTATCTGCAGAATTGGCGATGTGGAGCTTAACTTAAAGATGCTGCAGGCAGGTTGGGCGGTGAACTTCTACACTCCTTCTTTACGTTATTTGCGAGCTGAAAAACAAGCACGGCAACAACGGCGCGGCCTGTGGCAGGGGCAATTTATGCCCCCTTCTCAATGGCGCGAGGAACATCGCTAGAATGCGACGTGTTCAGGGTCAGGACTGTAAAAGTACCTAAAGGTGTGACCAAATGTTGGTTTGCGTATTTTCTTTCTTGTGGGCATAATAGAATCACATTCAATAAAATGAATAAGCAATAAACGGATAAGGCCTTATTAATGTCCAAGCTAAGTGAACTTCGAACTGACATCTCTCAATTACCTGCACAAAAATTGTTGCAGTTTTTATTGAAGGATGCATTTCCCGGTAAAGCAGTGATTACCGCTTCACTGCGCGCACCTTCGATCGTTGTTCTAAAAATGGTCGCAGACATTGACAAAAATACGCCTGTTATGTTTTGCCAGCGTGGCCATGTTTATCCTGAAAGCCTGGAATACCGTGAACGGATTATTGATATTTTAGGCCTGACCAATGTTGAAGTCACCGCAGGTGGCACTTCCAGCAATGGCACATGCGGGTTCTTTCAACATGAACAAATGTGGGTTGGCACCAATGTGGGCAATGGACGGGTTAAAGAAACTGTGCATTTGGCTGAAAAATTAGTCCCCTATGATTGCTGGGTGAGTGCGGTATACCACGCACCAAAGTCTGAAAACATTACCCACCGTGTTGATCTTTGCGGTGAGAAAATTCGCGTTGATGTGCTTCGCCATCGCAGCACCAATGACATTCGCCGATTTATGCGCGATCACAAGCTTCCCTTTCACCCCAGAGCCAAAACCAAACGTATTCGGGTTTTACAAGGACCGCAGCCTTCTGCTGATCTATATCATTTTTGATTTTATAAGCGCCCTTATTTTATTGGCGCACTACACTTTAATCCAAAATGCAGCCAAGCATGAAGCGGGCGTTGCTTTGTTGCTTTAACCCCTTTAAACTACATTAAAAATAGGCCTCTTATGCGTTTGAGTTGCCGCAGTGGCTATCGCTGCCTTGACTTATATTAGAAAAATCTAATATAAGGACGCAACTTATTATTTTTGGAGATACAGCATGAAACGCGCGCGTATTCATTTTTCACTTATTTCAGCGTTATTGATTGGCACTGCCATCATAATGCCAGCACAGGTTCAAGCTAAAATAAGCGACCTTAAAACAGTTAAGGTCAAAACGGTTAAACTCGACAATTTACGCCGCTTTGAGGGGAGTATTGAGGCGGTAAACAAATCAACCGTATCAGCCCAGACATCGGGCCGCATTAAATCTATCAATTTTGATGTTGATGATTATGTAAAAGCGGGGGAAACAATCGTCACATTTTATGATGCTGAACACAAATCGCGCGTGGTACAGGCCCAAAGTGCTTTGGCCTCGGCAACAGCGCAACGTATTTCAGTTGAGCAAACCTTTAAAAGAACCCAAAAACTGTACAAAAAAGGCACTGTATCCCTGGCCTCTTTTGATAGTGCAAAATCTAATTATGATAGCGCCAAAGCCCGTGAAGAAAGCGCTAAAGCAGCTTTAAAACAAGCTCAAGAGCAATTGGGCTATACGGTTGTTAAAGCACCTTATAGTGGTTTTGTGGTTGAACGGCATGTACAATTGGGCGAAATCGCCAATCCGGGCAAACCCTTAATGACCGGGTTTTCTTTAGAAAAACTGCGGGTTAAAGCTGAAATCCCTCAACAATACGCTCTTGCTATTCGCAAAACCAACAAGGCTATTATTTATGCGCCAAACGATCAAACGATCACATCATCTTCTTTAACGGTTTTTCCTTTTGCCGACCCGAAATCAAATACTGTAACGGTGCGTATTGGTCTACCTGATGGGACCAGATCTGTTTTTCCCGGCATGTTGGTTAAAACCGCCTTTAAAGTTGGCGAACGCTCATCACTGTCTATTCCACAACAAGCTGTTGTACGACGCGGCGAACTCACCGGCGCATATATCATTGATGCAAGTGGTAACCTTCGCCTTCAACAAATCGTAACAGGCCGCCTTGATGACAATGGCATGGTTGAAGTCTTTTCTGGCTTAAAGGAAGGGGATACGATTGCCCTTAATCCGCTCAATGCAGCGATTGAACTGAAATCAGAAGTGGCGAATGAAAAATGAGTATGGATAACCCAAAGCAACCCAAAAAGCTCGGTATTTCCGGGGCTATAGCAAAGGCTTTTGTTCGCTCAGAAATTACCGCTTTATTGCTGATTGCCGCCTTGCTGTCTGGTGTTTTTGCGGTGATGATTACTCCTCGCGAAGAAGAACCGCAAATCAATGTCACCTTTGCCAATGTGTTCATCCCGTTCCCCGGGGCCAGTGCCAAAGAAGTTGAAAGCTTAATCAGTACACCGGCCGAACAAGTCTTATCAGAAATTTCCGGCATCAAGCATGTGTATTCGGTTTCAAGCCCTGGTATGTCAACAATAACGGTTCAGTTCAAGGTCGGGCTTAACCGCACCGATGTTATCGTTAATCTCTATGACAAAGTGTTTTCAAATCTTGACTTCCTGCCTAAAAACCTGGGCGCAGGACAACCGATTATTAAACCGCGCTCGATTGATGATATCCCCATTGTGACAGCAACCTTGTGGGGTCAGGACCCTAACCAGTCTTCGGGCGAGCTGCTTAAAATTGCCCACACTGTTGAGGCCGAACTTAAGCGCATTAGCGGCACGCGTCAGGTGCGTACCATTGGCGGGTCCAACCAGATTGTCAATGTACAGGTTGATCCGCAAAAACTTTCTGGTCACGGTTTGTCTTTAAGCGATCTGCGCATGGCGCTGCAAGCTTCAAATGCATCAAACGATCATACATCGATTGTCGCTAACAACATGAACATACCAGTGCGCGCCGGTACGTTTTTGGTTAGTCCTGATGAAGTTGGCTCACTGGTTGTCGGGGTTAACAATGGCAAACCGGTTTATCTTTCAGATGTGGCAACCGTTAAATCTGGCCCGGCAAAACCAACAACCTATGTAACTTTTGTACCAGGCAAAGCTGCCGAAACAAAAGACATCTTAGTTAAGGGACGGTTCCCTGCAGTCACAATCGAGATTGCAAAACAACCAGGCACCAATGCGGTTAATATTGCCAACAAACTTATTCATCGTATTGATGAACTCAAAGGCGTTTTTATCCCTGAGAATGTCAATGTTACAACCACGCGAAACTATGGCGCGACGGCAGATGCCAAAGCGAAAAAGCTGATTTTGAAGCTGCTTTTCGCAACCGGTTCTGTTGTATTACTGGTGATATTAACCATGGGCTGGCGACCTGCAATCGTTGTCGGTATTGCGGTTATCGCAACACTGGCGGCCACGCTTGTCGCCTCGCTGGCTTACGGCTTTACCATTAACCGCGTTTCGTTGTTTGCTCTCATCTTCTCGATCGGGATTTTGGTTGATGATGCCATTGTGGTGGTGGAGAATATCCACCGGCATATGGAAATAAACGCCAAGAAAATCCCCCTTTGGGAGCTTATTCCAAAAGCTGTGGATGAAGTGGGTGGCCCGACCATTCTGGCGACCTTTACCGTGTTGGCCGCTTTATTGCCAATGGCTTTTGTCACCGGTCTGATGGGGCCGTATATGAGCCCTATTCCGATCAATGCATCGATGGGTATGCTGATTTCATTAGCAATTGCGTTTGTCATTACGCCCTGGCTGGCCTTAAAACTGATTAAGCCGACCGGTCATGCAGAAGATGAATCAATCAATACGAAAAGCTACCGGTTTTTTAGTAAAATTATTGGCCCGTTTTTGGAAGGCTCATCTGGTCGCAAAGCACGCTATTCGCTTGTCTTTGGCCTTGTGGTATTGGTTGGCCTTTCAATCTCGCTTGCTGTAGCACAATTTGTGATTTTGAAGATGTTGCCGTTTGATAATAAATCTGAATTCCAGATTGTCGTGGATATGCCAGAAGGCACCAGTGTGGAACATACCGCGCGGGTCTTATCGCAAATCGGTAATGTGCTGGATAAAGTTGAAGAAGTTTCAGACTATCAGATGTATGCAGGAACAGCATCACCGGTTGGTTTTAATGGGCTGGTTCGTCAATATTATTTGCGTCAGGCCCCTCATTTTGGTGATATTCAGGTTAATCTTGTTGATCACCATGATCGCGATCGCAAAAGCCATGATATTGCTTCAGCCGTTCGCAAGGCACTTGATAAGCAAATCAGTGATAAAGATGCAAATATAAAAGTTGTTGAAGTTCCACCCGGGCCACCCGTGTTTTCTCCTTTGGTTGCTGAAATTTATGGCCTTGATTATAACCAGCAAATTGCTAATGCCAAAATCGTTCGAAAAGTTTTTGCCAAGACCAAAGATATCATCGATATCGATGACACGGTAGATGCAGATACCAAACGCCTGATCATTTCTGTTGATCGCCAGCGTGCATCCAGCCTTGGCATTGCCCAAAGTGCCGTTGCCCAGGCCATTGCGACAGCCCTTGGCGGGGAAGATGTTAATTACCTGCATATTGAAGGGGCTAAATATCCTGTGCCGATCAGGGTTCAGTTGCCTACTTCTGAAAAAGGTGACATCAATCGGATTCTGGCACTTAAACTTCGTGCTCGAAACGGTACACTTGTGCCTTTATCACAATTGGTAAAAGTAAAAACAGCCCAGCGCGAGAAATCCATCTATCATAAAGATCTGTTGCCTGTGGTTTATGTTCTTGGTGATATGGCCGGGGCAATTGATAGCCCGCTTTATGGAATGGGTGAAATTTATGCGACTTTGGAAAAAACCAAAGACACCACTGGCAAACCATTTTCTCAATATTTAATATCACAACCGGCCGACCCTGTTGGGTTCTCGGTTAAATGGGATGGTGAATGGACGATCACTTACGAAACCTTCCGCGACATGGGCATTGCCTATGGTGTAGGGATCATTTTGATTTACTTCCTTGTTGTGGCCCAGTTCCGCTCTTATTTGGTGCCTCTGATTATTATGGCGCCTATTCCACTTACCGTGATCGGGGTTTTGCCAGGGCACGCTTTGCTTGGGGCAAAATTTACCGCAACTTCAATGATCGGTATGATTGCCCTGGCAGGGATTATTGTTCGAAACTCGATATTGCTGGTTGATTTCATCAATCATCAACTCGATGAAGGCACCCCACTACATCAGGCCATCGTCAACTCATCTGCGGTTCGAGCAAAACCCATTATCTTAACCGGATTGGCCGCGATGATGGGGGCGTTCTTTATTATTGATGATCCGATCTTTAATGGATTGGCAGTATCCTTGATCTTTGGTATTTTAATCTCAACAATCTTGACCCTCGTGGTTATTCCGGTCCTTTATTATGCTTATTTGAGACGGCAACTTGCAAAGCAAGAGCGTTTAGCTAAGGACGCTGCAGAAGCAGCTTAGGGCAAAATACATATGATAAGAAAAGCCCGATTTGATTTGCTCAAGTCGGGCTTTTTGTTTTACTAAATTCCAAACGCTGTAAGCGCATTAAGTATAGCGCTAGGCCTGTCGCGTTAAATTGAATTCACTTTGCTGGCATTGAACGGCCTTGTTTCTCAAGGCCTGCCTCATATCAGCAAGTGAATGCTTGAATCTATTCAAACGCGACACGCACTAGACATTCGTATTAAGCGTCGTCATTTTTAGGCTACGGTATTCTTCGCTCAAGTCTAGAACAAGTTAGTTTTCCAACTTCACACAGCCATGCATCACCACGTTTTTTATATCCCAAAATATTTTTGCCAATGTATAGTTGGTAGACCACGTCGTCACGATACATTTTTCTGGTGAGATTTCTTTACCAATCTTAAACTCTTTAATACTTGCCAGTCCATAGCATCATCCCATAGGATCGGCTTATCTCCAAAAGCTTGAAGCCACAAGCAACCTGCTTTAACCAGTGTTTCACATATCTTTTTTGTACTTTATTAGATACTTCCCGTTCAATAATTACGAGGCATTTAAATGGGGACATCAAAGGCAAATTGAACGGTTCTTCATCCGTGCGTATCAATTAATAGTGTATATGCCTTATCCCAACGCAACCATAACCGCGCCAGTGCCGATGAGGGCGACGCCGGTCCAACTGGTTGCTGAGAGGTTTTCACCCAGGAACATGACACCAAAAATGGCAACCAATACAACGCTTAATTTATCTATTGGGGCGACCTGAGAGGCGTTTCCCAATTTTAGAGCGCGGAAATAGCAGACCCATGAGGCACCTGTGGCCAAGCCTGATAAGGTAATGAATATGAGGGTGCGGGCCGAAAGGCTCGATAAGGGTTGGAATTGTTTGGTAAAAAACAAAATCATTCCAAGTGCGAAAATAACAACGATTGTGCGCAAAAACGTTGCGTAATCAGAATTTACATTCTCAATGCCAATTTTTGCAAATATCGCTGTAAGGGCGGCAAAGACGGCAGCCAGTAGCGCCCAAAATTGCCAACTTGTTGTCAGTGCACTCATTATCGCCTCGCATCTATTATTCTGAATAAATGCAAGGCTAATGCAGTGTTAAACTCAAGGCAACATGATACCGCGTATAGTGAAGAAATAAAACGCCGCCATGGCAGCAGCAGCAGGGACAGTAATCACCCAAGCTGCAGCAATTTTATAGATCAATGAGCGTTTGACCAATTCACGTTTGTGGGCTTTGGTCAGACGTTTGCGTTCAGATTTATCAAAAATCAGATCACCAGCACGTTTGCGTGCTTTAAGTTCTGCAAGCATAACACCGCGTTCGGCAAAGTCTGCAGCTTCATATTTCTCCAAAAATTCTTCTGCCACTTCTGGTGTGTCATCACTTAAATGCTGGCGAATATCAATCACCGCTTTTACGTGGTTGGTTTCAAGGAATTCGCGCAGGAAGCCCACACCAAAAACACCACCTACCGCAATGTGAGTGGAAGAAACTGGCAGGCCAAGCTGTGATGCAATAATCACTGTTATAGCAGCGGCCATGGCTACGCAAAAAGCCCGGATCATGTCAAGTTCGGTAATTTCAGACCCAATTGTCCTGATAAGTTTTGGTCCATAAAGAGCAAGACCAACAACAATCCCTAAGGCACCAATCGCCATCACCCATAATGGGATGGGAGCTTTTTTAACAATATCGCCGGTGGAAATCGCATCATTGATGGCCGCAAGCGGGCCAACAGCATTGGCCACATCGTTTGCACCGTGGGCAAAACTGAGCAATGCAGCGGCAAATACCAATGGTATTGCAAACAATTTATTGACGCTTTCGCGGTTGTTTTGCATTGAATCTGCTGATTTTGCAATAAGCGGTTTAACGATTAGAAAAATAATAACCGCGATAATAAGACCGACCCCTGCGGCTGATAAGAAGTCAAGTTTCCAGAGTTTCTTGAGGCCCTTTAAAACAAGGTAGGTTGAAAAAGCCCAGCCCATGAACGCAATGAGGATCGGCACCACTTTTTTTGCAGCGAGCAGCTTGTCTCTCTTGTGAACAATATAGTTTTTTATGATATACAGGAATGTTGCGGCAATTACTCCGCCAAGAACCGGTGAAATGACCCAACTGGCCGCAATCTTAGCCATTGTTGCCCAGTTCACAATCGCCCAACCACCAGCAGCAACGCCAGCACCTAATACACCACCAACAATTGAGTGTGTGGTGGAAACTGGAGCACCTACCAGGGTTGCAACATTTAGCCAGATTGCCGCCGCCAATAACGCGGCCATCATGGCCCAAATAAAGGTTTGACCGTCTTGAATTAAATCTGGATTGATAATACCTTTTTTGATGGTGCTCACAACATCACCACCTGCGATCAATGCGCCACCAGCCTCAAAAAAACCTGCAATCAAGATTGCTGAAAACATGGTCAATGCACCAGCGCCAACGGCCGGCCCAACATTATTGGCAACATCATTGGCACCAATATTCATGGCCATATAGCCGCCAATTACAGCAGCGGCAATCAGCAATATACCGTTTTGGTTGCCCAAAGCCATCGGCGTTGCAAAAATATAAATTGCAATCAGAAAAACAATGGCGGCAGAAAGTCTAAATAAATTGGAAATTGACAGGCTATCTGTATTCATCATACGAAATCCATAGCTAGATTGGTTGGGTAACAACGAGCTTGTTACGCTTTCATCCTGGCGCCCTTTTAGTCTGCCTTAGGGTGCATAGCAATGGAAAAAACACTTAGACAACATAAAAAAGGACGCATCCCTAAAAAAGAATGCGCCTCAATAATTTGTAAAAATTCTTACAGAATTCTGCCGTTTTGTTCGTTATCCAGCAGCAGCTTTTTTAACTCTGCGGCGATCGCCAGCAGGTTGATAAGCAATATTGGCATGATAATCACAATAGGGTGTCCCGGCCTGGGGACTGTGCCCGCAAAAACAGAAATCATCTGTGCCTGGATCCCCCAGAGGCCAACGACAAGTTTGATCTGTCAGACCTAAAATGCCAATGCGTTCACCCTCAGGAATATCAACCAAACGAATAGGCTCTGGAGCTGGCTCGCTTTTAACCATGTTGCTTGCTGCAATTTTTGCTCGGGTGCCTGCATTTGCAGATGCTTGAACCTTTTTAGGCGCACTTGGCTGGCGAGGGCGGCGAGTGCGTGGTTTTGCGACCCGTGTCGGGCTGCCGCGACCTGATAAACCAAGGCGGTGCACTTTACCAATTACAGCGTTACGAGTAATGCCATCACCCAGTTGAGTTGCAATCTGGCTGGCGCTTAAACCGTCCATCCATAACTTCTTTAAAACTTCCACCCGTTCATCAGGCCATGTGTTCTTTTTTGGTTTTTTCACCTGATCAGTGCCGCTCATAGATAGAATCCTTCCTTGCTCGCAAAAGTCGGTAAACTTTTGCGCTATTGTTATTACGCATATATGAAAACGCTACATTTCGTGCTTTGGTGATTATTAACCTACTATATCAAGCGAATCAGGCGCAAGAATCAGAGTCCACTTTTTTAAAGTTTTCCCCATAAGTCTTCAGATAAGTCATAACCACCATGGTTAACAAAAAGTAAAGCCCATCATGACGCAATGGTCTATGCGGCGTTCTGACTCAGGTTGGATAACTTCATGTCAATGGCCTTTAAAACCAAAAACCCAGATCAATTGACCTGATGGTGTTTTATGTTATAACTCTTTTCTTTTTGGAACTTGAACATGCATCTGAACAGGCATGTGCCGCCGCAACTGGCGGCTTTTTAATTTGGAGATTTTAAAGTGTCTAGCGCCCTGATGAAAACGTACAACAGAACACCAATCGCCTTTGAGCGTGGTGAAGGTGTGCGATTATTCACCAAGGACAATGATGCTTATATCGACTTTGGTGCAGGTATTGCGGTTTCAAGCCTTGGCCACGGGCATCCCGCATTGGTCAACGCCCTTAAAGATCAGGCTGAAAAACTTTGGCACACCTCAAACCTGTATCAAATCCCTGATGGCGAAAAACTGGCGACACGTTTGGTTGAAGCCACTTTTGCTGATGTGGTGTTTTTTACCAATTCAGGTGCCGAAGCGATTGAAGCGAGCATTAAAGCCATTCGAAAATATCATTCAACAAAGGGCGCGCCTGAAAAATATCGGATTATTACCTTTGAAGGTGCCTTTCATGGCCGCACCTTAGCAACCATTGCAGCGGGTGGAAAAAAGCAATATCTCGATGGCTTTGGACCCAAGGTTGATGGGTTTGACCAGGTTCCTTTAGAAGACATTGATGCGGTAAAGGCTGCGATCACTGATGAAACCGCCGGCATCCTAATTGAGCCTGTGCAAGGTGAAGGAGGCATTCGTGCTGTTTCAAATGGTTTTATGAAACAGCTTCGCCAATTGTGTGATGAGCACGGGCTTTTGTTTGCCCTTGATGAAGTTCAAACAGGTGTTGGCCGCACAGGTAAATTGTTTGCCCATGAATGGGCCGATATCACCCCTGACATCATGGCTGTTGCCAAAGGTATTGGCGGTGGATTTCCGATGGGGGCCTGCCTTGCCACCAATGAAGCCGCCAGCGGCATGGTAGCCGGTGTGCACGGCACAACATTTGGCGGCAATCCCTTGGCGATGGCAGTTGGCAATGCGGTTTTGGATGTGGTGTTGGCCGATGGATTTTTGGAGCAGGTACGCCAGCGCGGCATCAACCTGAAGCAAAAACTCGCACGTTTAAAAGATGAACACAGCGACATCATTGAAGACGTGCGCGGTGTTGGTTTGTTGACCGGGCTTAAATGCAAAGTTCCCAATGGCGACATGGTTGGCGCACTTATTGATGAAAAATTATTGACGGTTCCTGCCGGTGATAATGTGGTGCGTATTATCCCGCCTCTTATTGTCAGCGATGAAGAACTGGATGAAGCGGTTTCAAAGATTGATACAGCTTGCAAAAAACTTAAAGAAAACAAGGACAAGTAATGTCGAAATCACCAAATCATTTTCTGGAAATCTCACAGTTTGATACCCAAACGCTGACTGCCATTCTGGATGACGCTCAGGCCATGAAAGATGGCCGCAAAGGCATGGGCAAAGGCGTGGTTGAAACCGACAAGCCTTTGGCCGGTAAAGTTCTGGCCATGGTGTTTGAAAAGCCTTCAACACGCACCCGGGTTTCCTTTGATGTTGGTATGCGCCAGCTTGGTGGGGAAACACTGGTTCTATCAAGCAATGACATGCAATTGGGCCGCGGGGAAACCATTGCAGACACTGCAAAGGTTCTATCGCGTTTTGTTGATGGCATTATGATCCGCACATCTGGCAATGAAAAACTGCTTGAACTGGCAGAAAATGCTACGGTGCCCGTCATTAATGCCCTGACAGATTTTAGCCATCCCTGTCAGATCATGGCCGATATGCAAACCTTGCGCGAACATAAGGGCGATCTGTCAAAGCTCAAAGTGGCCTGGGTGGGTGATTTTAATAATGTGACCAATTCTTTTGTTCATGCCGCCGCGCGCTTTGGTTTTCAGCTTGATGTTGCCTTTCCAAAAGAGATTGAACCCAATCAGGAAGTTTTGGCTTGGGCGAAAGAGAATAACATCAATCTAAATCTTAGCCATGATGCACATGCAGCCGCTCAAAATGCCGATTGCATCGTTACTGATACCTGGATTTCGATGGGTGATGCCAATGATACGGGTGAAGACAAAAACCTGCACAATCAATTTGCACCATTTCAGGTCAATGATGAATTGATGAGCAAAGCCAAAGATGATGCATTGTTTATGCACTGCCTGCCCGCACATCGAAATGAAGAAGTGACAGATGCGGTTATCGATGGGCCGCAATCTGTGGTGTTTGATGAAGCTGAAAACCGCTTACATGCTCAAAAGGCTATTTTAAAATTCTGTATGAGTGACACGTAAGGTCAAAACCAATGACTGTTGAAAATACCGACAATCAGGCAATTGAAGATGATATCGTTTTACCGTTTGAGGTCAAACCGCTTGGCTCGCGCGGCCGCGTGGTGCGGTTGGGATCTGTCATTGATGAAATTCTAACAAAACATGATTACCCCGAAAGTGTATCGCGTTTGCTTGGTGAAGCGGTCAGCCTTGTGGCATTGCTGGGTAGTGCTTTGAAGTTTGAAGGCAAGTTAATACTGCAAACGCAAACCAATGGCCCCGTTTCACTAATTGTGGCTAATTACACTTCCAATGGCAGCGATTGCGGCCATGTGCGCGGCTATGCTCATTTTGATGCTCAAGCGGTTGCCGCTTGTGAAAAACCGAGCAAATTGATTGGTAAAGGCCATTTAGCATTGACCATCGATCAAGGCGATCACATGGACAATTATCAAGGCATTGTGGCGCTGAACGGGCAAACTATTAGTGATGCTGCTCATGGCTATTTTAAACAATCAGAACAAATTCCAACGGCGTTAAAACTGGCTGCCGGTGAAATTGAAACATCGGCGGGTAAGGCATGGCGTGCAGGCGCGATTATTATTCAGCATATGCCGGCGGACGGCAAAGCCAGCCCCGTTGGCTTTCCTTCTGTTGATCCGGTTTCTGGTGAAGTCAGAGGTGGGTTTGACGAAAATTTTGTTGAAGATGAGAATTGGGCGCGCGCGCGAGTGTTGCTTGAAACGGTTGAAGACCATGAATTGCTTGATCCCACACTGGAACCTGAGCGCTTATTATACCGCCTTTACCATGAAGATGGTGTGACGGTTTATGACAAACTTGTGCTTGAGCATAAATGCACCTGTTCACGCGAAAAGGTTATTGATACATTATCCAGCTTTTCGCAGGAAGACCGCGATGGCATGGTTGTTGACGGGCAGATTGAAGTGACCTGCCAGTTTTGCTCAAATGTTCATAAGTTTAAAGCCAATTCTATCTGACCGAAACCATTTGAAAACAATTCTAACCAACAGAGATTTCGCGCTGACCGCGTTTTCCCGGGTGTAGCTCAACCACACGATCTGGAATAACTACCCAAAAGATGGCGCCCATTTCAGCATCGGTAATCAAACGCAACTCCCCGCCATGAGCGCGGGTGAGTTCGTTAGAGATGGCAAGGCCAAGGCCCGTGCCGCCCGCCCGCGCACCGCCCGTGAAAGCTTCAAACAAATGTTTGCGGGCTTTTTCAGGTACGCCCGGGCCATTATCTCGCACCTCAATCGTGGTCACACCACCCTCGCGCCAGGCCTTCATGCGTACCGTACATTCACGCAGGGCTGTTCCTTGTTTAATCGAACTTTCAAGCGCCTGAACCGCATTGCGCGACAGGTTCATCAAAATGCGATAAAGGTGTTCGCGATCAGCATCGATCACCAGATCGCCAGCCACATCATTATATAGCATTACATGATTTGAAGCCTGCACCACAGCAGCATCGATCACTTCATCTACCAATGGGCGCAAGTCAAACCGTTCACGGGTTGGCGGGTGCTCATTCGCACTGCCAAATTTTAGCGTTTGCTCGCAAAAACCAATAGCACGATCAAGTGATGAAATAAGTTTAGGGGCGAACTTTTGCACCGTTGGGTCATCAATCATCGTTAAACGGTCAGACAGGAGTTGCGCTGAGGCCAGCATGTTGCGCAAATCATGGGAGACTTTTGAAACTGCCAACCCCAAAGCTGCCAAGCGGCTTTTTTGTTGCAGCGTGTTTGAAAGTTGCACTTGCATGTGGCGAAGTTCACGCTGGGCTATGCCAATTTCATCCTGGCGATCATCGGGCGAAATGATACGACTCTGGTCTTCGGGGTCATTGGCAAAAAGTAACATATTGTGGGTGAATTTACGCAGTGGTCGCACCAACACATAATTCAGCGCCAGAAACACCATAACGGCGACAATAAAGGATAAAATGATCGAAAGACTTAAAATATTGACCGAAAATTGCAGCATTGCATCACGTAACGGCTTTTCACTCAGTGCAATTTCAATATCACTTCCAGTCATTTTTGGCGGATGGTCAGTAATGCCGATTAAGCGGTCTTTCGTGCGAAACAGCACTTTGAAAGCATCAATAACCGGCATAACCCATTGCCGCTGGCGCAAATCGTATTTTTCGGCAATCATTAAATCGCCATCTGCCCGCAGCATTAAGTGCCGTGAAGCCCCCTTATTAATTGCAATGATTTTTACTTCAGCGCCGCGTAACAATTCCTGTTTTAACATATCAGAAATCTGATTATCTTTAGCTGCTTCAACCGCCAGGGCAGCGACCTCGGCTGAGGCAACACGGCTTTTGAGCCAGGTAATACGAAAATTTGCAATCGAAGGGAGGAAAATCAACACTTCGCCAAGTAAAACAAAAATAATGGTTAAAACCAATACCTTGCCAGATAAACCGCGCGAAACACGGGCTTTTAAATCCTGCTCTGAAATTCTTTTTGCCTGTTTGCTTTCGCTGGTATTCATCACGACTAAAGCCCTTAACCAAACTTTTTCAACCAAGCTATAACACGGCGCACGACAGGTTTGGCAGGAAAATCGGCATAATTGGTAATCGCTATACGGCGCGAGACCTCGCTATATGTCGGATATGCTACAACTTGGTTCATCATTGCCGATATTTTCAAACCGGATGAAATCGACAATGCCCAGGATTGTATCAATTCACCTGCGTTAGGTGAGGTGATTGTACAGCCTAAAATTTTGCCGTTCCTGGCAATCACCGCTGTGATTAAACCATAGGTGGCCCGTTCTGCGCGGGCGCGATCATTTTCTGCAAATGACCAGCTTAAAACCTTATGATCCACACCTTGTTTTTTGGCCATTTCTTGGTTCAAGCCAACATGGGCCAATTCAGGATCGGTATATGTTACCCATGGAATATGATTGGTTTTATTGGTGATGGGCAAGCGGAATAAAATGTTTTTTGTCACCAAACCTGCCTGATAGCCTGCGACATGGGTGAACTGTAAACCACCTGCTACATCGCCAATGGCATAGACTTTTGAATTTGTGGTTTTAAGACCTTTATCGACAACAATTCCGCGTGGTGAATATTCAATACCTGCTTTTTCAAGCCCTAACCCGTCCACATTGGCTTTGCGCCCTGCGGCGACTAAAAGATGAGATCCATTGATTTGGCGCTGTTTTCCACCGTCTTCCAAATCAATCTTAACACCTTGTTTTGATTGTGAAATATTTGATATTTTCACATGAGAAAGAATTTCAATTCCTTCTTGCTTTAATTTTTCTAAAACTATGGAAGTATGAGTCTTGTCATCTTTGCCTAACGGATCAAATGCTTCGAGCACGGTTACGGTTGAGCCAAGGCGGGAATGGGCTTGAGCCATCTCCATTCCAATTGGACCGCCGCCAATAATCACCAGTCGTTCGGGGCATTGACGCAGTTCAAAAATGTTTTCGTTGGTTAAATAATCTGTTGTATCCAAGCCTGGAATTGGCGGGGCCGCTGCTGTTGAGCCAGTGGCGATAACGAACCGACGTGCTTTAATCTGTTTGCCACCTGCTTCAACCGTTTGCCGGTCAATAAATTGGGCAGCAGCTTGAATAACCGTTACACCAAGGCTTTCAAAACGCTCAACTGAATCATGAGGGGCAATGCCTGCAATAACATCTTTGACATGGTCATTGACCTTGGCAAAATCAATTTTAGGCTTTTGCGATTTTATGCCAAACTTTTCACCAGTTGAAAACGCATGGGCATGTTTTGCGGCAGCCAATAATGCTTTTGAAGGTACGCAACCGGTGTTTAAACAATCGCCACCCATTTTCGCCTTTTCGATCAGGACGACATCTTCTCCAAAACTGGCAGCAGCGGCAGCAACACTTAAACCACCAGACCCAGCGCCAATGACGCAAATATCGCAGGAAATAGAGTTCAAAGAGCCAAGCATAAAATAATCCAGTATCAACTTTTATTTGAAGGAAAAGAAACAGTACTCATTTTAAGGCATGATTTAAGACGCAGAAGTCTCTGAGCGCGCCTTCCAGCGTTTTATCACCACAGGGATAAGAGAAACCACACCAAGGGCGGCAAAGGCGATTAAAAGCTGCGGGGTAACCAGAGAAGAAACCTCAACGCTAAAGGTACAGTTTTTTGCCCCCCTTGTTGCCACACAAGTATCATACATGACCTTTTGCTTATCAATCACACTGCCTAAACCCGAACCGAGCAATGAAATGGCAAAGGTGCCGGGAATAATACCCAGAAAAGTTGTGATAATATAGGTGCGCATTTTTACATTAAATAAAGCCGGGGCGATATTAACCAGCCAAAATGGGAAAATTGGTACAAGACGCAAAAACATCATGTAATTGAAAGCATCATCATTAAAGCCATCGGCCATCTTTTGCATAAAAGGCCCAGCTTTATGAGTCAAAAAGGCACCCAATGAGGACCGCGCAATCATGAATACAAAAACAGACCCTGCGGTTGCGGCAATGATGGTAACAGAGCCGGCAAAAAACCAGCCAAACAAAAACCCACCAACAAGGGTGAGTAATGCACCACCTGGTAATGACAAGGCGATGGCCAGCGCATAAATACCTGCATAAGCCAGAATGGCTAAAACCCAATTATCTGCAACATAACCAGTTAAAAACTCCCGGTTTTCCGCAAATGCCGTCAGTGTGAGGTGTTTGTGCAGACCAGATGCAAAAGCAGCACCAACGGCAATCACTAAGCCGACAAGGGGCACCCAGCGTTTAAGGGAAAACTTAACTTTTGTTTTTACACCAGCCTCACTATGATCGTGATCGGGATCGTTTTGCGTCATTAATATTCCCAGTTTCTCAGTCATTTGGTTTCTTTTTTGTTTTGACACTTTTATGCTGTTTTTGAGGCATCTAAGTGTTGAACTTGCACGACACCCCTGATCAGATTACATCATAAACAGGCATATAAAGTTAAGCTTGTCTCACTGCTTTGTGATACAAATTGCGCCTGTGTGACGATTTTGTTAAAAACAGTACAAGAGAATGCTTTAGATGTTATTGACTTTGCAACGGTTTTTCATGTATATGCCAGCTTCGAATTTAGATGTTGCAAAACAGATTAGGGAATAAGCCCTTTTTGCTGCATTTTTGCCAAATTTTGGAGACTTTGCGATGAAACGCACATTTCAACCTTCTAACCTTGTACGCAAACGCCGTCACGGTTTTCGCTCACGTATGGCTACAAAAGCTGGCCGCCGTGTGATTACACGCCGTCGCCAAAAAGGCCGCGCGCGTCTTTCTGCATAAAAACACATTTTCGCGGAGGTTTCATGCAACGCATAAAACGCCGCAAATACTTTTTAGCTGCCGCGCGTGCTGTAACCATCAGAACGCGCGGTGTTGTTATGCAGGCACGTAGGCGTAACGATGATGGACCGGCCCGTGTTGGTTTTACCGTAACGAAAAAGCTTGGGAATGCAGTTTACAGAAACCGCTGCCGAAGACGCCTAAAAGAAGCTGTGCGGTTAGCATTACCAAAAAAAGTTAGAAACGGCTGTGATTATGTGTTTATTGGTCGGGCAATGACCAAAGACCGATCATTTAAAGATTTACAGGCAGATGTGGTTTTTGCTGTTGAAAAATTCCATAATCAAGTAAACAGGCAAGCAATCAACAATTCTCAATAGGTCTGCAGCAATTTCGGCTCTTAAGCCAAACAATAAGTTCAAGACGTTTTAGGAAGGCAACCTTCAGTCCCATGCAACATGATACCAAGAATTTAATCCTCGCCATTACGCTTTCTCTTGGCATTATGGTGATCTGGCAGTTATTTATTGCCAAGCCTAAAATTGAGCAACAAAAACAAGCCCAAATTGCACAAACCCAAAATCAACAAAACAGCAATGATCCCGGGATTGGTGTGCCCAAAGTAACAGGAACACCACAAGCACCCGGCACCATAACAACCAACACACCAACAGGCCTGATGCCAGCAGAATTGGCACTTGCAAAAACCAAGCGTTTAAAAATCAATACAGGCAAACTTGAAGGTTCAATCAACCTGACTGGCGCTGTTTTTGATGATTTAAAATTAAAAGAATACAAAGTCACCATAAAAAAAGACAGCCCTATCATTACGCTTTTAGCCCCAAGTGGCACCAGACATGGTTATTTTGCTGAACAAGGTTGGCAACCGGCACCTGGTCAAAACATCAAAGTGCCAAACAGCAAGACGCAATGGAGTGTTGTTGGCAATGACACTCTTACAGCAGATCAGCCTATTATTCTGAAGTGGGATAATGGCGCAGGTCTTGTCTTTACCCGAACAATCTCGGTTGACAAAAACTATATGTTCTCAATTAAACAGGAAGTGACAAATAACAGCAGTGCGGCCGTTTCGTTATTTCCATATGCACGTGTTCAACGTCAGGAAATCCCTAAACTTATCGGGGTTTTTGTTATCCATGAAGGTTTAATCGGCGCTTTGGGTGAAGATGTTCCTGAGCTAAAATACAGCGATGCCAAAGAAGGCGAAAAAGTAGAAGAAAAGTCAAAAGGTGGCTGGGTTGGCATTACGGATAAATATTGGGCAGTAACGGTCATTCCGGATCAAAATGCCGAAGTTACAGGTGTGATGAAACACATTCCACTTGGTAACCGCGATGCATTCCAGGCCCATTTTATTGCTGAAAAACCGCTTACTATTGCGCCGGGAGCGACATCATCATATTCAAACCGTCTTTTTGCAGGCGCAAAAGTTGTTGATACACTCAATGCTTATGAAGAAAATCTGAAAATCAAAAAATTCAGCAACCTGATTGATTGGGGCTATTTCTACTTTATTACCAAGCCAATGTTTATTTTGCTTCATGCTATTCAAAGTATTGTGGGCAATTTTGGTATCGCGATTCTGCTTATTACACTGATTGTGAAAGCGGCCTTCTTCCCGATTGCCAACAAGTCTTATAAATCTATGGCGCAGATGAAAAAATTGCAGCCTAAAATGGCCGAACTTAAAGAGCGCTATAAAGACGACCGCCAGGAGCTGCAAAAGAAAACCATGGAACTGTACAAACAGGAAAAGGTATCGCCCGTGGCCGGCTGTTTACCAATGCTACTGCAAATTCCTGTTTTCTTCTCACTCTATAAAGTGTTGTATGTGACCATCGAAATGCGTCATGCGCCATTTTATCTTTGGATTAAAGATCTATCAGCGGCTGACCCAACTTCGATCTTTAACTTGTTTGGTCTTTTACCATACACACCACCTGAGATTTTGATGATTGGCGTTTTGCCACTGATTATGGGTGTTACAATGTGGATTCAAATGAAATTGAACCCGGCACCAACAGACCCTATTCAAGCGCAAATGTTCAATATTATGCCTATTGCCTTTACCTTTATGCTTGGCACCTTCCCGGCTGGCCTGGTCTTGTATTGGGCATGGAACAACTTCTTGTCAATTATCCAGCAATACACGATCATGCGTCAGCAGGGTGTGGAAATTACGCTATTGGATAATATTCGAGATGGCCTGCCCAAATTTTTGACTAAAAAATCGTAATGGCGGGTTTACCTTCCTTTAGCCCAGAAGAACTGGAACGGGGGCGTTTGCTGTTTGCAAATGAAACCCGTTTTATGATGGGGGTGGTTAAACTGGACCAGCTACCAGAGGTTTTTGACACCGAAGTTGCCTTTGCCGGTCGCTCAAATGTGGGTAAATCATCATTGTTAAATGCGCTGACAGGGTGCAAGGATATTGCTCGCACTTCAAATACACCAGGGCGAACACGTGAATTAAATTACTTTCTGATCACGGACGATGTCGCCATTGTTGATATGCCCGGCTATGGCTATGCCAAGGCAAGCAAATCACTTGTAGCGGGCTGGCAGCGTTTGGTAAAAAAATATTTGAACGGCCGCCCGGGCTTGCGCCGTGTGTTTGTGCTCATTGATGCCCGTCACGGGATTAAAGCCACTGATCTACCTACCCTGGACATGCTCGATACCACTGCGGTTAATTATCAGATTGTGTTGACAAAAGCTGATAAAATACTGGCTAAGGAGCGGGAAAAAGTACTCAAAGAAACCACCGATCTGATTTCAAAACGTCCTGCGGCTCATCCGCTTGTGCATTTAACCTCAAGTGCAAAAAATATCGGCATTGCTGAACTGCGGGCCGAAATTTGTAATTTATCACTCTCATAAAAATCTCCTTTTCACGAAAAAATATATCAACAGTGGAAATTTAGGTTATAAGTTCGACATCTAAATTTTATTCATGTTGAGCATGTCATGGCTGATACAAAAAAAAACAACAACATTACGCCCAAAGATATTACCAGAATTCTTTCTGATGCCTTGCCCTTTATGCAACGCTATGCGGGGCAAACTGTGGTTATTAAATACGGCGGACACGCCATGGGTGATGACACTTTAGCGCGCCAATTTGCATCTGATATTGTCCAGCTTAAACAGTCAGGCATTAACCCGATTGTTGTACATGGCGGGGGTCCGCAAATTGGGGCCATGCTCAAACGTCTCAATATTGAATCCGAATTTAAAGATGGTTTACGCGTGACCTGCGGCCAAACCATTGAAGTGGTTGAGATGGTGCTTTCAGGCTCAATCAACAAGCAAGTGGTGTCCAATATTCAACGTGCTGGCGGGCGCGGGATTGGGATTTCAGGAAAAGATGGTAATCTGGTCATTGCTTCAAAACTGCAGCGCACGAAAAAAGACCCCTTTTCCAACATCGAACAAGTCATAGATTTTGGCTTTGTCGGGGAGCCTGCACACGTGAACCCGGAATTGTTGGAAATCATTTTGGCCAGTGAGGCTATTCCCGTTATTGCGCCCGTTGCAATTTCAGTTGATGGGGACACTTACAATGTGAATGCGGACACATTTGCCGGCGCTATTGCCGAAGCCATGAAAGCCAAGCGTTTGCTGTTGTTAACCGATGTTGAGGGTGTGCTGGACAAACAGGGCAAACTCATTCCTGAAATGGCAATTGATGAGATTTCCAGCTTTATTGAAGATGAAACCATTACCGGCGGCATGATCCCTAAAATTGAAAGCTGTGCGGCGGTGGTGCGCGGCGGGGTTGAGGGGGTGATTATTTTAGATGGTCGACAGTCACATGCAGTTTTGCTTGAGTTGTTTACCCCCCATGGTATTGGCACACGGATTAGCTGATGAACGCTTTTGACCACAAAGATGAATTTGCCCATGTTGATATCTGGGTGTTTGATTTGGATAATACTTTATATTCGCCAGATTGCAGGTTGTTTGACCAGATCGATGAAAAAATGGGTTTATTTATCGCTGATCGCCTATCGGTTGATCGGGTTGAAGCACGGCGTATTCAAAAAGATTTTTTCTTTCGTTATGGCACAACACTGGCGGGTCTGATGAATGAGTATAATATTGAGCCTGAAGATTTTTTACCGTTTGTGCATGACATTGATCGCTCGATTATTCCACACGATGAAGCCCTTGATAAAGCTATTGGCGCTTTGCCCGGTAAGAAATTTATATGTACCAATGGAACTGTTTCTCACGCCCAAGCCACGCTTGAGGAAATTGGCATTGACGACCATTTTGAAGATATTTTCGATATTAAAACCTTTGGCTATGAACCAAAACCAGCCAGAACGGCCTATGATGCGATGTTGAAAGCTGCCGGTTTTAACCCTCAAAAGGCAGCCATGTTTGAAGATATTGCCCGCAATCTTGTGGTTCCCCATGATATGGGGATGAAAACTGTGCTGATTACCTCGTCAGATAATGAAGATGGTGCGATGATTAACCGTCTTAACGGTGATGACAAAAATGCCCATTATGTGCATCACTCAACCAATCAACTTTCTGATTTTCTAAATAAAATTACACTTTAAAGGAGACATTATGAGCCACGCAGAGCTACAAGCTGTTATCGATGCCGCATTTGAGGACCGCGCCAATATTTCAACCTCAACCTCAGGTCAGGTACGCGATGCGGTTAATGCTGCATTGAACCTTCTTGATAGTGGTCAGGCCCGGGTAGCTGAAAAAGTTGATGGGGTTTGGCAAGTCAACCAATGGCTCAAAAAAGCGGTACTTTTATCTTTTAGCCTGAATGATATGTCTGTCATTGAAGGGGGCCCTGGCAGTGCAACATGGTGGGATAAAGTGCCATCAAAGTTTGATGGATGGGATGAAAACCGCTTTCGTGAAGCCGGCTTTCGCGCTGTGCCTGGCAGCGTGGTTCGCCATTCTGCCCATATCGGTAAAAACGCTATTTTAATGCCATCCTTTGTCAATCTTGGCGCATATGTTGATGAGGGCACTATGGTTGATACATGGGTGACCGTTGGCTCATGTGCGCAAATTGGCAAGAACGTCCACCTTTCAGGTGGTGTTGGCATTGGTGGGGTTTTAGAACCGTTGCAAGCTGGCCCTGTAATCATTGAAGACAACTGCTTTATTGGCGCGCGTTCTGAAGTTGTTGAAGGGGTGCGCGTTTGCGAAGGTTCGGTTATTTCAATGGGCGTGTTCATTGGTCAATCAACAAAAATCGTCAATCGTGCCACAGGTGAAATTCATTATGGTGAAGTGCCACCTTATTCGGTTGTCGTCTCAGGCTCAATGCCCGGCAAACCAATGCCAAATGGCGAAATAGGGCCAAGTCTTTACTGCGCGGTTATCGTTAAGCAAGTTGATGCTCAAACACGCTCAAAAACATCCATCAATGATTTGCTACGCGACTAAAACTAAAAACATTCCATTGCATTGCCTCGAATCTTTTGCTACCGACTAACGTAGGGTAAAAAAAGGAGGAAACGCAATGGATTTATTTTTGAGTTTTAATGGACGCATTCCACGTTCAAAGTTTTGGCTTGGTTTGCTGGTTTTAATTGTCGCGAACTGGACACTCATGGCCATTTTGGGCATGGTTTTTGGTACTTCAATGGTAATGACGGCTGATCCAGCTAATGCAGAACAGGCAATGGAACAAATGTCTGCAATGTTCATACCACTGATAATCGTCATTTTGATTATGCTGTACCCAACACTGGCCGTTTATACAAAGCGCTGGCATGATCGGGGTAAATCTGGTTGGTGGTCATTGATTATACTCATTCCACTTGCCGGATTTATTTGGTTTATCGTTGAGCTTGGTATTTTACGCGGCACAGATGGCCCCAATAAATATGGCCCGGACCCGCTTGGATAAAACATAAAAACCACTTAAACACACCCGATCCTTGTTAAAACAAGTGGTCGGGTGTTTTATTTTGGGCTATTGATATTTCATGAAAAATTCCGATCCCATTGCAATATTGCAAAACCTTATTCGCTGCCCTTCTGTCACACCAAATGATGCGGGTGTTCTTGCCAGCCTTGAAAGCGTCCTAAAACCGGCCGGTTTTAAATGTACGCGACTGCCGTTTAGCGCGCCCGATACTCCTGACGTTGATAATTTATTTGCCCGCTTTGGCGATAAGGAGCCGCATTTGTGTTTTGCCGGTCATGTTGATGTGGTGCCAACGGGCGATGAAGCCCTATGGTCCCATCCTCCGTTTGATGCTGTCATCAAAGATGGCATCATGTATGGCCGCGGCACCTGCGATATGAAAGGATCGGTTGCCGCTTTTGCTGCAGCAGCAGTTGATTATGTTCATTCTAAAAACGGCGCAATCAATGGTTCTATCTCGTTTTTGATCACCGGCGATGAAGAAGGCCCGGCTATTAACGGCACAACTAAAGTGCTTGATTGGATGAAACAGAACGATCAAATTCCTGATGAATGTCTAGTTGGTGAACCCACGAGTGCCAAGGTTTTTGGTGACGGCATTAAAATCGGTCGGCGTGGCAGTATTACTTTTTATGTCACCGTAAAAGGTACCCAGGGCCATGCCGCCTACCCGCATTTATCAAAAAACCCTATTCCTATTCTAGCCCGTTTGATTGACCAACTTTGTTCCAAGCCACTTGATGAAGGCACAAAGCAATTTGGCCCCTCAACTTTAGCAGTTTCAACTTTTGATGTTGGCAACCCGGCCTCCAATGTCACACCAGAACGAGCCACAGCGGTATTTAATATCAGATTTAACACCCAACACAGCGCTGACAGCCTGATTGATTATGTGCAAAAACATTGTGATAACGTTCAAAATGAACTGGGCGGGGAGATTGAGTTTAGTCATATTATTGGCGCGGAATGTTTTTTAAGTGAGCCTGGGCCCCTACTTGCAACCTTGCAAAAAGCACTTGAAAAAGAAACTGGCAGACAAGGGGAAACAAATACGGCAGGTGGGACCTCTGATGCCCGATTTATTAAAAATTTCTGCCCTGTCATTGAATTTGGTCCACTGAACAAAACCATCCATCAGGTTGATGAAAATATTGCTATTGCCGACCTTGAAGCACTAACACGGGTGTACCGTGATGTTATCGAAAATTATTTCGCGTGAGTGAGAAGCAACAAAAAAGCTGGGCTGATGAAGCGCTAAGCTCGATAATCGGTGCATTTGATTTATTGATGCGTGATGAACAGGGGATGCAAAAATTTAACCTGTCTGCCAATGGGTTTTGGCGATCCTTCGGGGCTATTTTAATAATCATTCCCATATATTTATTTGCCGCCAGCACTGACTGGAGCGCTGCAGCAGGGGGGGAACCAGGTGACTTTTCAGCCATAAGATCTTTGATCAGCCTGTCTATTCAATGGGTGGTCTGGCCGGTGGTCGCGCTTTATTTATTAAGAGCATTATCAGTTGAAAAGTTCTATGCCCGCTATATCACTGTATTTAACTGGACAATGGTTGTGGCGATGATTATTTCAGCGGTGCCATCGATTGTCATTGCAACAGGTTTGGCCTGGCCCCAAGCAGTCGTTTTTCTGTCTTTTATGTTATTGTTCATTACGCTCTATTTTGAATGGTATATTACCAGCAAATCACTTGGCACGCCCATGGGAGTAACCGCAGCGATTGTTGCCGCAGATTTTGTGGTATCATTAGCTATTGGTACCGTTTTTGGTTAGCTTCTCACGCAAGGCTCCTGCTTTGTAAACCCCTAAAATACGCAGGTAATCAGTGAAAAATGCCAGCTCTTCCAAGGCCAGTTTTACCGCCCTGTCATCAGGGTGACCTTCAACATCGGCATAAAACTGAGTGGCATTAAACTGACCATCAATTTGATACGATTCCAGCTTTGTCATATTAACGCCATTGGTGGCAAACCCGCCCATAGCCTTATAAAGAGCAGCCGGGACGTTGCGGACACGAAAAACAAAACTGGTGACAATCTTATCTTTGCCGCGCTCAGCATAGGCCCCGTCTTTTGCGAGAATAACAAAACGGGTTGTGTTATGATCGGCATCTTCAATATTTTCTTTGAGAATTTCCAGTCCATAAATTTCAGCAGCTAAAGATGATGAAATTGAGCTTTGAGTTTTATCACCTTCTTGCGATAACCAGCGCGCCGCCCCTGCTGTATCAACCTCTGTTACCGCGTGCAGATTTAATTTGCTAATAATATTGCGGCATTGGCCAAGCGCATGAATGTGACTGTGAATTGATTTTATATCTGAGAGCTTTGCCCCTTTTAAACCCAGCATCTGGTGGTGAATAGGCAGAAAATATTCCCCTATGATATTCAGATCTGATTTTGGCAAAAGGTGGTGAATATCGGCCACGCGACCGGCCACGGTGTTTTCAATCGGGATCATGCCCAATTCAACATCACCATTTTCAATCGCGGCAAAAGCATCCTCAAAAGTGCGACAGGCAATGGCTTCATAATCGGGGTATTGATCGATACAGGCAATATGAGAATTTGCGCCAGGTTCACCCTGATATGAAATTTTCTTTTTACTCACGAAAGTTCTTCTTTCTTTAAATGTTGGTGTCACGTTTCCTGCTTAGTTTTTTGGGCAAGAACCTGACGGGCATGGTTTAAATCATCTGATGTATCAACACCAAAGGGAACGACATCTACTCGTGATACGGCAATTGTCATCTGATTATCAAGGGCGCGCATTTGCTCTAGAGAGCGGGATTGTTCACGCGCGCTCACAGGCAAACTGACAAACTTTTCAAGGGCTGCCCGGCGATAGCCATAAATACCGATATGATGCCAAAACGGCGGCGGGGTTTGATCGGGAATTTCACGAACAAAATCTGAAGCCAATGCAGTAGAGGCGCCAGCGGCAAATTGTGTCATTGCTTTTACCACGTTTGGATTTGCCAATTCTTCTTCACTGTCAATTTTTGCCACCAATGTGGTGATGTCGGCATCATAGGTTAAAAAAGCACCTAAACAGGCACGAATGGCCTTTGGATCAATAGTGGGCAAATCACCTTGCAGATTGACAATATATTCAAATTGACGATCAGGATCACGCATCTTTAAGGCCTGGGCCACACGGTCAGAACCTGATGCCAAGTTTGCATCAGTTAAAATAGCATCACCGCCAACCTGTCTAACGGCATTGGCAATCTCATCTTCGGCTGCTGCAACAAGGACTTTACCAATTTTGGCTTCAATACCACGTTGCCATACCTGAGCAATCATTGGCATACCACAAATATCAGCCAGTGGTTTTCCCGGCAGGCGGGTTGAGGCCATGCGAGCTGGAATAATAATAATTGTATTGCTCGAATTAGGTATATGGGAGGGATTTGATGAGTTTATTGACATTAGGCATCCAAATAGCGCGGCAAATTGAACATTTTACTCTTATACGTATTGAATGTCTCAGAAGAAACAATTAGTTTTGCCCATAAAGTACAATATCAGAATGATATTATTGGATTCTGATCGTTTGAGAGGACAAATACATTGAAATTCAACGGTTCAACCATAACCAAAATTATCGGCGCTTTGTTTGGTACAGCTATTTTGGTTGTGGGCTTAAATCAAGTCAGCGCCATTATTTATAACACAGAAAAGCCTGCAAAAATGGGCATGAAAATCGATGTTCCTGGTGCAGGGGAAAACGGTGGAGGCGAAGCTAAAAAAGCAGAAGCACCCAAAGAAGCTGACTTTGCCACTCTTATGGCAAACGCTGATGTTGCAGCAGGCCAGAAAGCGTTTAAAAAATGTGCGGCCTGTCATACTGCCGAGCAAGGTGGAAAAGATAAAGTTGGCCCTAACCTTTATGGTTTGATCGGGCGCGCTGCCGGCTCAAAAGAAGGTTATAAATATTCAGCCAACATGACAGAAAAAGCAGGTGAAATCGGAAACTGGACTGAAGAAAAGGTCTTCCATTTCATCAATAATCCTAAAGAATATCTTGGTGGAAAATCAAAAATGACTTTCCGTCTTAAAAAGGCAGAGCCTCGGGTTAATGTCATTGCCTACCTTAAGTCTTTAGCAAAGTAAAACCATCTTTAAGGTCTAAACAAGCTTAAATTACAAAGATTTCACACGTTTAGAACACCAGTGGGGCTTTCACTGGTGTTTTTTTGTGGCATTATACAAGACTCATTTAAGTCGCATTATTATAGAATCATTCTAAATTGCGATATGTTGAAGAAAAGTCAAAAAGGTTTGTTACTTTGATCAAAATTTCTCGTCGCCGCGCCCTTCAACTAACAGCAGGTGCTGCTGCTGTTCCCTTTTCCGGTCTTGGTGCACCTTCCATTTCAAAAGCCCAGACGAAAAACTGGCAGCATGGCTTGTCGCTGCTTGGGGAAACAAAATACCAACCAGGCTTCAAACACTTTGATTATGTTAACCCGCAAGCGCCTAAACTTGGCAAAATCCGTCAGTATGGCATTGGCTCTTTTGATAATCTGAACCCTTTCACCTTTAAAGGCACTGCGGCGGGTATTGTTGGAAATACTTTCGATTCACTGTTTGCCCCTGCCCTTGATGAACCTGGCACAGTATATGGCCTTATTGCCACAAAACTTTCGCACCCTGATGATTATTCCTCTGTCACCTTTAAATTAAATCCGAAAGCACAGTTTCATGATGGCAGCCCGATCACTCCGGAAGATGTGATGTTTAGTATGGATGCGGTAAAATCCTCTCATCCTGGCTATAATGCATATTATCGCAATGTAATCAGATCTGAAAAAACTGGTGATGATGAGGTTAGTTTTTTCTTTGATGTAAAAGGCAATAAGGAATTACCTCAGATCACTGCTGAACTGACCATTCTATCTAAAAAATGGTGGAGTGAAAAAAGCGCTAAGGGCAAGGACCGCGATATTAAGAAAATTTCGCTGGAACCCATTCTTGGAAACGGTGCCTACAAAATTAAAGAATTTAAATCCGGTGATTGGATCACTATTGAACGGGTTAAAAATTATTGGGCCGCTGACCTTCCCATTAACATCGGGCAAAATAATTTTGATGAAATAAAACAACTTTATTTCCGTGATCAAAGCGTTGCTGTTGAAGCCTTTAAGGGTGATCAGTATGATTGGCGGGTTGAGAACAATTCTAAAATATGGGCCACACAATATGATTTTCCCGCGCTTAAAAAAGGCCGCGTAATCAAAGAGGAAATTTATCTTAAAAACGGTCAGGGTATGCAGGCGTTTGTATTTAATACCCGCCGCAAACTGTTCCAGGACCCGCGTGTGCGCCAGGCTTTTAATTATGCTTTTGATTTTGAGTGGTCAAACAAGAACCTGTTTTTTGGTCAGTATAAGCGCACAAACAGTTTTTTCTCAAATTCAGAGCTGGCTTCTAGCGGGTTGCCCGGCCCGGATGAACTGAAAATTTTAGAACCGTTACGCGGGCAAATTCCCGAAGAGGTTTTCACTACTGAATACAAGAATCCTGTCTCTAATACACCAACAGATGTACGCAAAAATTTACGCAAAGCTTCCATGTTGTTGCGAGCGGCCGGTTGGAAATCTGGTAAAGATCGCATATTGGAAAAAGACGGGATGAGAATGGAATTTGAAATTTTGCTGGTGCAACCTGCTTTCGAACGCATCGTTCTACCTTATGTCAAACAATTAAGAAAACTGGGTGTAAAGGTG
>JALWJW010000438.1:8216-9193 GCA_026996935.1 Hyphomicrobiales bacterium | reverse complement strand
CCAAGGCACAAACTTCGCCGATGGGGGCGATATCTCCATCCATCGAATAAACAGATTCAAAGGCAATAATCTTGGGTCGATCAATATCAACCTGTTTAAGTTTTTCTTCTAAATCAGCAAGGTCATTGTGTTTCCAGATCACTTTATCAGAGCGCCCTGCTTTAATGCCTTCAATCATTGACGAGTGATTAAGAGCATCAGAAAGAACAATGCAATCGGGCAATAACAGCGCCAGCGTTGAAAGTGTTGCCTGATTGGACATATAGCCGGAATTAAACAATAAACCAGCTTCTTTGCCGTGAAGGTCTGCGAGTTCTTTTTCAAGTTCCACATGATAATGATTGGTGCCGGCAATATTGCGGGTGCCACCTGCGCCAGCGCCTGTTTCATCCAACGCAATATGCATCGCTTCAAGAACATCTTTATGTTGGCCCATGCCAAGATAATCGTTTGAACACCAGACGCTTACCTCTTTTAGACCATTGGGGCCATACCATGTAGCTTTAGGGAATTTTCCTGTTATCCGCTTGAGGTCGGCAAATTCACGATGACGCCCTTCTTGGCGAACCGCTGCAATTGCAGATGAGAAAATTTCTTGGTACATGGATACGCCCTTCATTAGCCTGTCAGGCTTGGTGAAGCCCTAACTATTGGTTACTGACCACTTATATGCAAATTATCATATGAAAGAACTTGATCTATGACAAGTTCGAAAGGGTCGCAGATGCTTACCAGCCCTAAAACATGATTGATTAACATATTGTAATATAATCTTAAGATGGTAAAGCGCGTGGCTGACCGGAAACAAAGCCTGTGCCATCAAGTTTATAAATGTCTTTTCTAAAATGAACCACACCATCGTCAGTTGCCCAGGCTGTAAGGTATACAAAACGAACCTGGGTAGATTTGCGCACCTTAACATCAAGGCGCTCACCTGATTTCACCACTGAATTAATCTTTTCACGATTCCAGTCATC
>JALWJW010000438.1:7021-8206 GCA_026996935.1 Hyphomicrobiales bacterium | reverse complement strand
GGTTTTTTAGCAACCAGGAGGTCAGCAAGTGAACCTTTTCAACACGCACGCAGCCTGAACTGAAATAGCGTTGGCCTGCGGTGAACAATTGTTTGGTTGGGGTATCATGCATGTAAACAGCATATTTGTTGGCAAAGTTGATTTTGACCGAGGCCATGGCATTGCCTTTGCCTGGTTGCTGGCGGAAATGATAGCGTTTAGGATCAGCTTTTGACCAATCTACCGTTTTGGGGTCAACTTCGGGTCCACCATAACCATCAAAAATCTTGATGTTCAATTGCTTTAAAATGCTCAAACTTTTTTGCATTTTAGGCAAAATGTCTTTGCGGACAATAGAAACCGGTGCATTCCAGTATGGATTAAAATTAAGTTCCGTCACTTTACTTTTTAGTATTGGCGATGGGCGAGATGCCTGACCAACGATGACGTTGTGGCGTGAATAAAGCACACCATAGTCAACAACATCTAACTGCGTTGCAGGAATATTAACAATAAGATAGCGATCAGACAGACCTTTAACAGCTTCTTTAACGCGAGGTAAGTTTGCCCGTAATGTCTCCAAACGTGCTCTAGCCGAGATATTTAGGACCTCACGGGTTTCTTTATCCAACCGTCCATAGGCATGAAGGCCCATGGCTTTTTGATAATTTGCCAGCGCATCTGCTGTGGCTGCATCAAATTTTTTGCTGGCCATTTTAGGATAATCAGCGGGTAAATACCCTTCTGCAGCCAAACGCTGTTTAAGAATTCGAACGATGTTCTTTTTCGTACCGCGCACAAGGACGCGACTATTGGGCAATTTTGGCCAGCCGCCGCGGGCAACGATAATCTCATATCGGGCAATCGCATTGGTGAGATTGCGATAGCTGTTGCGGGTAATCATTGGCGAAACGCCAAAATCTTTAATCACTTCGGTTTTGGTTGCAGCGTAATTACTTCCACGCGCGCCCTGATTCCAATTGCCAACGCTCTCTGAAAAGGCTGATGACGAAGGCAAAACAGCGGCTCCAAGGCCTACGAATATACCTTTTACTACATGGCGCCGATTGTGCATTTTATAATTGCCTTTCAAATTCACAAACCGATTCAACAATTTATGAGAAGTCTTTGCTTGTTCAAGATTTTATATTGAGCCTTATATATCAAAACATCGCATAATTGCTATAGGTTTTCGACCAGAAAATG
>JALWJW010000438.1:0-7011 GCA_026996935.1 Hyphomicrobiales bacterium | reverse complement strand
CGCTCTTACAACAAGAGCGGGTTAAGGCATTAAATCGGATCGACTATATTATAGGCGATAAAGTATTTGATCTGTCCAGAAACGCTCAAGACGGGTCAATGCTGAATTGATGCGCTCAAGTTCCTGGGCATCAAAACCTGCAAGGTCTTGAATTGATTCCATTTGACGGTCGTAAAGTTTGTTGACACGGCCACGAATTTCCTGACCACGCGCTGTAAGCTTTACGCGCACTGAACGACGATCAGTCGTTGAGCGCTCATGGGCTACTAAACCTGCATCAACCAGCTTCTTAAGGTTATAAGAGACATTTGAGCCATGGTAGAACCCGCGTGTTTTAAGCTCGCCGGCAGTCAGTTCATCATCGCCAATATTGAACAGGAGCAATGCCTGTACTGAATTGACTTCTGATTCACCTGCACGGTCAAACTCATCTTTAATAACATCAAGCAAGCGACGATGAAGTCGCTCAATCAATGTTAGTGCTTCTAAATACTGAGGTTTGATATCACCTTCAGATTGTTTTTTTGGTGCATTATCAATTGCTACACCGATCATTTCATTTTGCATTTTAACACCTGCCCTTGTTGGAGAAGTCGGAAGAGTTTTTATTTTGTTTCCGTCCTTCGATGAGACCAACCTAAACGACATATATTAAAATCGTCTCAAATGATAAGGTAAATTTGAAGTAACTTTTCGCTAAATGCACACAAACCTGACTCTTGGTTACCTTAAACTTAACCAGTTAATTAAAACTTTAACTATCTGATTTTCTTAAACTTTTTATAATTCCAGAAAAGTCAACAGCTCCATTTCCCTCACCTGCAAAAGCTTCGTAAAGGGCTGTTGCATTGGCCCCGAGCGGCGTTGTCAGGCCAGCGGTTTGGGCAGCATCTTGTGATAGTTTAAGGTCTTTAAGCATCATTGCCACACTAAACCCTGCCTTATAGTCATTATTGGCTGGTGAGGTGGGAACCGGGCCTGGCACGGGACAATATGTATTAAGTGACCAGCATTGGCCAGAAGCAGTTGAGGAGATATCAAAAAGCTTTTGGCGATCAAGACCTAGTTCATCGGCCAGATTAAAGGCTTCGCACACGCCAATCATTGAAATACCCAATAACATATTATTACAAACCTTGGCCGCCTGCCCGTTGCCGATACCGCCTGCATGAATAATGTTCTTACCCATTTGCTCTAAAATAGGTTTTGCACGGGTAAAACCTTCATCTGTTGCCCCTGTCATAAAAGTGAGTGTTGCCTCTTGTGCGCCCATAATACCACCGGAAACGGGCGCATCGAGCATTTCAAAACCTTTTTGTGCCGCCAATTCACCTAAACGGCGCGTGGTTGAGACATCAATGGTTGAACAATCTATTAGAAGTGCGCCTTTGGGGGCACTTTCAAATACGCCATTTGCGGTTTCGTATACGGTTGAGACATGGCGACCAGCAGGTAACATTGAAATCACCACTTCGGCATCCTGTACGGTTTGAGCAATAGAACCGGCCGCTTTACCGCCAGCTTCAATAAAAATATCAACATTTTCTTTTACCAGATCAAAGCCGTGAACATTGTGCCCGGCTTTAACAAGATTTGCAGCCATAGGGCCGCCCATATTACCTAATCCAATAAATCCGATGGTAGCCATTTGAGGGAATCTCCTTGAGGGTCATTGTATTTTGTAAATTAAGCAGACCATGGGAGAATTGACCACAGAAAACCCATAAAAAACCCATAAAAAAAACCGCAGCACCCTCCCGTGCTGCGGTTTTCCGTCTACATGGATCATTCAATCCAGGTTCATATGTGAATAGCATTTATTATCCTGCATAACCAGCGCGAACGATTTGAGCCGTTCTGGCACCGCATGCCCCTTGTGCATTGGCCGCAGTTTCAGCATCACGCTTGGCTTTTGCCACTTGCGAGGTTGAGTATTTCGATAATACCGCATTATGACGGGCAACAATACGTTTCCAAAAGTCTACTGCTTGCGCGCGTGAAAGGTGCTGGCACCGACGCTCTAAATAATATGCTGCGGTGAGTTTTCGATAGCGGGTCAAACTACCCTTTTTTGTAAAAATTGTTGCACGTGGCAATGAAGGGTCTATTTTCACTTTTTTCACTACATAAGGTGCTGGACGGCGTTTAGCTGTTTTTACACGCGAGCGTTTTTTTTGCGCAACGGCTGCCCGCATGGCGCGGCGAGCGGCATCCAATGTGGCGGCTACAAGTTCCTGACTTTCGCTGTTACAGGCCATTTGCTTGCCAAGCTTTGCGCCCTGCTTGCGAGCTGTACGAGCTTGCCGGGTACCATCCATTGATGCGGCAGCAATTTCCGCTTTTGCCAGGTAACCGCTTAACTCTGATTTTTGCGAAGCTGGAAGATAGTTACATTTACCATTTACCGCATTGCTTTGTGAAAGCAACTTAACCGCCCCTGATGGTCCCACATTTACAGTTTCAGCTTTCACGACTGAACTCATTGCCAACCCAAGTGGAATAACCAACAAGGGCAACGAAACAACTAAACCTTTAAATTTACTCATAACATTTCCTGTTTACGCAAATACATTACTAACGAATGGGGTTATTTTGCGCGCAGGATATTAACACGACCTCAAAACCAAAAAGAGTTTGAAGTAATGGTTAACAAAATTCTTAAAAATTTAATGGTTTCAATCGTCCCAAAGTTCTGTGTCGAGTGGGGCAAAATAGGTGTCAATCTGATGCGGTTCGATTTCGCTCAATGATTTTGGCTGCCATTTGGGAGCCATATCTTTATCGATCACCACTGCGCGCGTGCCTTCAAAAAAGTCGCTCGCTTGGGCAATTCTTGAAACCAGGCGATACTCTAACGCCATCGCATCCTCAAACTTAAGGGTTTTGCCTAATGTGAGTTGGCGATGGGTTATGAGTAGACTAGTTGGTGATTTTGTTTTGAGTATTTTGAGGGTTTTTGCTGATAATTCGTCTTTACTGATTTCAAGTTTGGCGTAAATTTCATTCACACTGCCAAGACTAAACACATCATCAATCCATTCTAACTGACCTGGCAAAACGCCTTGTTCTGGTGTTTGGGTAAAGCTTTCAAGAACCTGAGCAATGTCATTTGACTGACAAACAGCGTCTTCAAGTTCAACAAACTTGCGTGATGGTACATAATGGGTTGCAAGACCTGCAAACATTGTATCACCAGCTTTCAGCCGCGCGCCCGTCAGGCCTAAATACATGCCGATGGCACCTGGACATCGCGGCAAAAAATATGTACCTCCCACATCTGGGAAAAGGCCAATGCCGGTTTCCGGCATCGCAAACATCACATTATCACCAACGATACGGTGCGAGCCATTAAACGACACACCAACACCGCCGCCCATCACAATCCCGTCGATCAAGGCGATATATGGTTTGGGATAGTTTTTGATTAGCGTGTTGAGGTGATATTCCAAATGATAGAAGGCCATAAACCGTGGGTCTTGATTTTGGCCCCACTCATAAAGCTGAACAATATCACCGCCAGCAGAAAACGCGCGACCTTTCACCGCTTTAATGATGACGTGTTTGACCTTGTCATCATTTACCCACGCCTTTAGTTGATCGCTCATGCGTTGAACGATGTTTAAGGTCACGGCATTTAAGGCTTTGGGGCGATTAAGGGTAATGACACCCGCATTGCCTTTTGTTTCAAATAAAACTTCGGTTTCCACTGGGCTAGTCTTTCAATAACTCGCGGGCGATGATTAAGCGCATAATTTCATTGGTGCCTTCAAGGATTTGATGAACCCGTAAATCACGCAAATAGCGTTCAATGGGAAAATCTTCCAGATACCCATAACCGCCGTGCAATTGCAGGGCACGATTAACGACCTCAAAGCCAACATCTGTGGCCATGCGTTTGGCCATGGCGGCTGTGGCGGTCGCATCGGGCGACTTTTTTTGTACTAATGAAGCTGCTTTATACAATAGTAAACGCGCCGCTTCTAATTCTGTGACCATATCGGCCAGGCGGAACTGTAAAGCCTGAAAGCTGGCAAGTGGTTTGCCGAACTGCGTTCGTTCTTTAAGATATTGCGTTGCCATATCAAGGCAGGCCTGCGCGCCGCCAAGCGAACAAGCCCCGACATTCAAGCGGCCACCATCCAGCCCCGCCATGGCAATTTTAAAGCCATCACCTTCATTACCAATCAAATTTTCTTTCGGAACTTTGCAATTTTCAAAAAACACGGCAGCGGTTGGTTGTGAATGCCAGCCCAGCTTCTTTTCCTGCGGGCCAAAAGACAAACCCTCAGTGTCTTTATCAATCGCAATACACGAAATACCTTTTGAGCCAACCCCGCCCGTTCGAACCATCACCAGATATACATCAGAGGCCCCTGCCCCTGAAATAAAGGCTTTTGAACCATTTACATAATAATGATCACCATCAAATGTGGCTTTGGTTTTAAGGCTGGCGGCATCAGAACCTGAATCGGGTTCGGTCAGGCAATAGCTGGCAACCATCTTCATTGTTGTGAGGTCGGGGAGAAATTTTTGACGCTGTTCAACCCCGCCAAATGAATCAATCATCCATGCAACCATATTGTGAATAGACAAATAAGCAGCCGTTGACGGGCATGCTTTGGCTAATTCTTCAAAAACCACCGCCGCATCAAGGCGGGTCAGGCCAGACCCGCCAAACTCTTCCTTAACATACAGCCCGGCCATACCGTGGGCGGCAGCATTCTCTAATACATCGCGTGGAAAATGGCGTTCTTTATCCCATTTTGCAGCGTATGGAGCGATTTCGTTTTGGGCAAAACTGGCAGCCATGTCACGAAAAGCGATTTGTTCTTCACTAAATTCAAAGTTCATTAACCCTGTTGCCTCACTTTAGTCACATGAAACGGCACTGTAATACTGCAATTTTGCTTTAGTTGCAGTGCAGCAAATTAGTATCAAAGACGAATGGGGCGATAAATGTCAATAAGACTGACGTTTATAATATTTTTGACGGCAAGCGTTGCCGGACCAATTTCTGGTGACATAATTTCTGGTGGGCCGTTGTCAGTAGGTCAGGCGTTTGCTGCGGGCGATCGGTTTGAAAATCCAAACATTAAACGATCCAAATTGAAATTTCGACTTGGCGACAAAAGACAACAAGCCCCAAAAACGCAGCGCTCAGGTATTTTATCACTTATTGAAAAAACGGTGCCGCAATCACGCCCTCAACCATCAGGGCGCAATATTCGTGAACCTAAAAAAGCAGCGGCCGGGACCCCCAACCCTCTCGGGTTTGCCTATGTGCCACTGCCACGGCGCAAGCCCGGGCAAAATTACACACCGCAAAACCCGGCTGCAAATGGCCGCCCGCTTCCCCTCATTGAAACAAGCCGCAATGGTCAGGTAGATATTGTTCTTGATCGTTTACAGCGTGAACGCAACCAAAAAACCGCGCGAAACTTGCGTCCAACACTTCAAACCTCATGGTCACAAGCGCAAATTAAAGCTGCGGTTAATCGCTGTAAACTGGTTTTGGCCACAACAAATATCGGCGGGGAAATTCTCCCCCCTATTGGTGGTTCTGGTGGTTGCGGTATTGCGGCCCCCTTGTTGGTGACCTCATTTGGCGCGGTAAAAGTTAAGCCAGCCGCAAAACTAAACTGCAATATGGCGCTAGCAACTTACAAGTGGCTGATTAATGACGTGCAACCCATGGCGCGGCGCAAATACAAATCACCTGTAGTTGCCATTCGTCAATTGTCTTCATATAGCTGCCGCTCACGGCGCGGTTCTGGAACAAGTCGCATTTCTGAACATTCATTTGGTAACGCGCTTGATGTTGCCGGGTTCACCTTTGCCAATGGCAGTAAACTCACACTTCTAAAAAACTGGAGCACTACTGGCGCATTGTTTGGCATTGGCCGCGACGCAACATTCCTGTTTGATGCGCATAAATTCGCCTGTAAAAACTACGCCACGGTTTTAAGCCCACGTTACAATAAAGCCCATGCCAACCATTTCCACATGGACATGGGGCGCAGTGGGCGCTACAAAATCTGCAAATAAGTTTTTGCAAGGTCACACTTGCAGTCATTTCAACTTGTGAGTGGGTTTAATAATATGGGCAAGCCATCATTTCCTGATATTCGTATGCGTCGCAACCGTAAGGCTGACTGGTCACGCCGTTTAGTGCGCGAGACAACTTTAAGTGTCGATGATTTAATCTGGCCGATGTTTGTCATTGAAGGTGAGAATACGCGCGAGCCGATTGCTTCAATGCCCGGTATTGAGCGCCTCAGTATTGATTTAGCCGTTCGCGCTGCTGAAAACGCGGCAAACTTAGGTATCCCTGTTTTGGCCCTGTTTCCAAACACACCCGATGAGGCACGCAGCGATGATGGCAGAGAAGCTCTCAACCCTGAAAATCTAGTTTGCCGAGCGGTTCGCGCCATAAAAGCTGAAGTGCCTGAAATTGGTATTTTATGCGATGTGGCGCTTGACCCTTACACCGCCCACGGCCATGACGGCCTTGTGCAAGACGGGGTTATTCTTAATGATGAAACCGTTGAAATTCTGGTTGCCCAATCGATCAATCAGGTTGAAGCTGGCTGTGATATTATTGCCCCATCTGATATGATGGATGGCCGCATTGCCGCCATTCGTTCCGGGTTGGAAGCAGCTTGTCATTATGATGTTCAGATCATGGCCTATGCGGCAAAATATGCTTCAGCTTTTTACGGCCCGTTTAGAGATGCCGTTGGTTCATCTGGTACTCTTAAAGGCGATAAACGCACCTACCAGATGGATTATGCCAATTCTGATGAAGGCATGCGCGAAGTGGCGCTTGATCTGGCCGAAGGGGCAGATTTTGTTATGGTTAAACCAGGTATGCCGTATTTGGATATCGTCTCACGGGTCAAGACAACCTTTGGAGTACCAACCTTTGCTTATCAGGTATCTGGTGAATATGCGATGCTTATGGCCGCGATTCAAAATGGCTGGCTTGATCGTGATAAGGTTATTGTTGAATCA
>JALWJW010000437.1 GCA_026996935.1 Hyphomicrobiales bacterium | reverse complement strand
GACAGGCTTGATCTGCCGTTTTTGCATCAGTGGCTAGAGGGGCATTTGCAATCTGATTTATTCAGGCACATTTTGCAAAAATATCGGCAATGGAAAACCGGTGATGAGGCAGTTTTGTTCGGTCAGGTCGCTAACGCTACCGTGTTGTGATTTATCTGTGTATTGAGTGTGCTATAAATGAGGCAACTGATTCGCGTTTGTTTTGGCGAGAAAGGTGTGAATAGTGGGCAATACTTCAAAAGTGGAACAGGCAATTGGTCGGTTTGAAACCGCCTTACACAAGTTGGAAAAATCGTTGGTGGTTGTACATGAAAAGGATGCAAAACTTGCCTCTGCTTCAAATAAAACAGCAGCGCTTGAGGCCGATCATAAAAAGGTTTTAGCCGAGCTTGAGCAAGTGCGTGCCAAGGCTGATGAACTGGCCGAAATAAATCGTCAGGCGATTAAGCGAGTGGACCATGCAATGGTGCGTATTCAACGCGTTATTGGTTGAGGGTGATTAGCTGGCTTGTGGATTGATTGCTGATAGGGCAGAGGGAATAAAAAAATGGGTCAAGTTGTTTTAACCGTAAATGAGCACTCATACACCATGCAGTGCAATGATGGTGAAGAAGAACATTTACGCGATTTAGGTGCTGTGCTTGATGCTGAAGTTGGTAAAATTAAAAGTGCGGTTGGCCAGGTTGGTGATATCCGGTTGTTGCTTATGGCTGGCCTAACCATTGCTGACAGGTTGTCTGAAACTTTATTGCGAGTGGAAGAATTAGAGGATCAAGTTAGCGGTTTACGCCAGGCGCGTTCGGCTGCCAGTCGTACAGGGGATCGTTCTGATAGTGAACTGGCCAGCCGTTTAGACGCTGCAGCGCAAAGGGTTGAATCTTTAGCGCGTGAAATGGGGCCATAAAACTGTTTTGACCAAAGTCCTTTTAATTCGACTTGAAACCCACTAGATACTAACTGGCTGCCCGGTTTGTGAGGAAACACTTTCTCAGAGGCCTATAATTACCGACAGGGAGCTGTCCCTGTGCTCGACCGTGGTCTTGTGCATACGGCGCCCACCTACAATAGTAGGGACTCGGGATCTTGCGTTCCCACGGCCGTGGTGGCTTTTAATTTTTTCGTGATAGAGGCCGTTTTGTCTTTAGATAAACAACAGGTTCGCAAAGCGGCCAGCGCTAAACGGACGCAAATTCATAAAAGCTTGCAAACATCGGCAGAAAAGAAATTGGCAGCAATTGGTTTGGACTTTTTGGGGCCAGCGCAGGGCCGTGTTGTGTCGGGGTTCTATCCCTATTTAAGTGAAATCAGTGTGCTTGCTCTGTTTGAGGATTTGTTTCAAAAGGGCTGGATAACAAGTTTGCCTGTTGTTGTAAAAAAAGACAGTCCACTTGAGTTTCGGCAATGGAAAGTTGGCGATGAAACCAAGGCTGGTCCCTGGGGGATTTTGGAGCCTTTAGATACAGCACCTGTTGTGATACCTGATGTTTTGCTTGTGCCATTATTGGCATTTGATAAAAGTGGATATCGGCTTGGCTATGGCGGCGGGTTTTATGATCGTACGATTGTAAAGCTTAAAGCGCAAAAACCGGTAATTGTTGTCGGGGTTTGTTATAGCGCTCAGGAAGTGGAGAAAGTGCCAACCCAACCTCATGATGAAAAGTTGGATTGGGTTTTAACGGAGAATGGACCAATAAAATTTGGTTCGTAAGATATGGTTTTTAACAATAGCCATAATTTTTTTTAAGTGATTGTGATGAATAGATGCGTTTGATTTTTATTGGTGATGTTATTGGCAAAGCAGGTCGCAGGGCCATCACCTCTCAATTACCTGTCTTAAAAGATACGTTTCAACCTGATCTGGTGGTGGTGAATGGTGAAAATGCGGCGGGTGGTTTTGGCATTACCGAAAAGATTTTTGATGAGTTTTTAGATGCGGGCGCTGATGTGGTGACCCTGGGTAATCATGCGTTTGATCAGCGTGAAGCCTTGGTGTTTATCGAGCGGGTTGATGGCTTGTTACGCCCTGCCAATTATCCCCCGGGAACGCCTGGCAAAGGGGCAGGGGTTTTTACCACTGAAA
>JALWJW010000436.1 GCA_026996935.1 Hyphomicrobiales bacterium | reverse complement strand
TGTTCAGCCTGCGCCTCACTCATCACTTGAATGTAAAAAGTCCATTTGGGAAAATCACCTTTCTCAATTGAGCCATACAAGTCTTCCTGCGTAGTCTCGCGTGATTTACCCACCACCTCAACACTTTCAGCATTGGTCCAAAAATTATGGCCCTGCTGGGTTTTGAAATGGAACTTTACCCACACACGCTCATTTTGCGCATTTATCATTGAATAAGTGTGCGATCCATAACCATTCATATGGCGCACATCGCGCGGCAAACCACGGTCCGACATAAGCGTGGTCACTTGATGCAGACTTTCAGGCGACAAAGACCAAAAGTCCCACATCGCATTTGCCGAGCGCATATTAGTACGCGGATGACGTTTTTGCGTATGAATGAAATCGGGAAATTTATAAGGATCGCGAATAAAGAACACAGGCGTATTATTACCAACCATATCCCAGTTTCCCTCATCGGTATAAAACTTCAACGAAAAACCGCGCACATCGCGCTCGGCATCAGCCGCGCCCATCTCGCCAGCCACCGTTGAAAACCGCGCCAACAAATCAGTCTTTTTGCCCACACTGGCAAACACAGACGCTTTAGAATATTTTGATATATCTTTGGTGACAGTAAACGTGCCAAAAGCGCCCCACCCCTTTGCATGAACAGTACGTTCAGGAATACGCTCGCGGTTTTGGTGTGCAAGCTTCTCCATAAGTTGATAATCCTGCATCAAAACAGGCCCGCGCTCGCCAGCAGTTAAAGCGTTTTGGTTATCACTGATCGGCGCGCCCGCCGTTGTTGTTAAAGTTGGGTTTTTAGACATCGTTTCTCTCCAAAGGTTAACTTATTTTCTTGTATCCATGTGCGTTCTCACATGAACGGCTATCGTGGAGAGACCCTAGCCAATGCAAACAAATCTACAAAACAACTAAAATTTTCTTTTATAATCGATTTTTTCGATTATACTGTTTTCATGAAATACTTACCCAGCACCAAACAACTGCAATATCTGATTGCTCTTGCCCAAACCGAGCATTTTTCCAAAGCCGCAGATTTATGCAATGTCACCCAGTCCACATTAAGTGCCGGCATTAAAGAGCTTGAAGTTATTTTCGCTGTAACCTTGGCTGAACGCACAAAACGCTCAGTCATTATGACTCCAATTGGCAAAAAAATCGCCGAACGTGCCGAAAAGCTCATTGCCGATGCTGAACAAATGATGGCCCTGACCACCGCCGTTCAACAACCTTTGACGGGAAAACTAAAACTTGGGGTTATTCCAACGATAGCCCCCTATCTGCTTCCAAAAATTTTACCCACATTACGCGCAAACTATCCCCATCTTGATTTGGAGCTACGCGAAACGCAAACCGATATTCTGATTGAAGAAGTCACAAATGGTAAAATAGATATTGCCCTGCTCGCCCTTCCAGCGAGCCAAGGCAGACTGATGGAACAGGCGTTATTTGAAGACCCGTTTTTGTTGCTCACCCCCAACGACCACCCTTTAAGTAAACAAAAAACCATTGATGCAGGAAAATTGGCCAATGAACATTTGTTATTGTTAGAAGAAGGTCACTGTTTTCGCGATCAGGCGATTGAATTTTGCACAAAGCAGGGTGTCTCCAATGGTTTCAGCACCCTTGGCGCAACCAGTCTGGCCACAGTATCACAAATGGTTGCAGCCAATTTTGGCCTCACCCTTCTGCCCAAAATGGCCCGAGAAAAGGAAGTCGGCAATAACAAATCCCTCATCACCCGCCCCTTTCAGTCCCCCGAACCAACCCGCACTATCGGCCTCATCTGGCGAAAAACCACCTCAAGGCTTGCAGACTTTGAAAGCCTGGCACAAGTCATTAAATCCACCCAAGAAATTTAAACATCAATCAACCGCCATACAACAAGGCCATCAAAGCCAGACATCGCTGCGGTATATTAACTGAACAAAATAACAAAAATACTTACACCAATGAACAAGCAAAGCGGGGAGTAATATTTTTTGTTCAGACTCGTAAAAGGTTCCACGGTGGAATACTTTTTCATGAGCGGTGTATAGGCAACCAAACCACGTAACAAAAACACCAAACCGCCA
>JALWJW010000435.1 GCA_026996935.1 Hyphomicrobiales bacterium | reverse complement strand
GTTTTATCGATTGTCATAAAAGAGGAAAAAAAACGGGCACTTATCAGTGTGCAAGATACCGGCACGGGGTTTGGAGACCGTAAACTGGAACAATTGCAAGAGCCTTTCCACACCACGCGCGCATCAGGTGATGGCATGGGGCTTGGGTTGTCTATATCAGCAGCAATCATTAAAGAACATGATGGCGAGTTAATTGCCCAAAATCTTGAAAACAAAGGAGCACGGTTCAGCGTTTTCCTCCCATTATCAAACAGCAGTGTGTAATCATGGTTGAGAAATTTAGAGTATTGGTTATCGATGACGATCACGAAATGCGCGATTCACTTGCCCATTTGTTAAAAAGCGGCGGGTTTGAAGTTCAAACTTTGTCCGGCGCCAGTCGTGTTCTCCATATACTCGATACTCAACCCATTGACGTCATTTTGTGTGATGTGCGAATGCCCGGTATGACCGGCATCGAATTGCTGGATATCTTGAAGGACAAAACCTCCATACCAATTGTATTAATGTCAGCTCACGGAGATATCCCGATGGCCGTAAATGCAATACAGGATGGGGCGTACAGTTTTCTCGAAAAACCCTTTGATCCAAGACGGATGTTGAAACTTTTGGGTAATGCAGCACAGCTCAACCGCCTTTCCTTAAACACCGAACGCTTAAAAGCCCGATTGTCAGACCTTTCTGGATTAGATCGGGTATTGCTGGGCAATACCGAAAAAATCAAGAACCTTCGGCACGAGATTCTTGACCTTAGTGGCAGTGTTGCAAATGTTATGCTTCTGGGCGAAACAGGTACAGGAAAAGAACTGGTTGCCCGCGCCCTGCACGATTTGGGTCCACGATCAGCAGAACCTTTTGTTGCGGTCAATTGCGCCGCTATACCTGTTACCCGATTTGAAGAGACATTACTGGGCACCAGCGATGGACAAAAAGGCCTGCTGGATAAGGCCGATGGCGGGACGCTTTTTCTCGATGAGCTTGAGATCATGCCAGTTGAAGTTCAAGCCAAATTGCTTCGGATTATCGAAACCAAACAATTTAACCCGGTTGGATCGGCTGAGGTACACCAATCGGATTTCCGAATTGTGTCGGCAGGCAATGACGGTCTTGAAAACAACCTTGCTACTGGTGTGTTTCGGCAAGATTTGTATTTTCGGCTTAACACAATTGTTCTTTCACTTCCCGCCTTGCGTGAACGGCGCGAAGATATTCCGTTGCTATATACCAGCTTCCTAAATCTGTTCGCTGCCACTTATGAAATATCACCCCCCGAAATCACCTCAGATGACCTTGCCGCCTTGATGGCACATGATTGGCCAGGCAATGTGCGCGAATTGCGTAATGTCAGCGAGCGGCGTATCCTTGCGGCACGCCGCGGTGGCGGGTCTGCTGCAGCAGCTCTGCAAAGAGATGGCGATGATAATGATGTACCCGAAAACCTTCGAGGCGCTGTCGCAGCCTTTGAGCGTCAACTCATCGCAAAAGCCCTGACAACACATCATGGTAAAATGGATGCGGTTGCTGAAGCTCTTGGAATCGGTCGTCGAACATTGAATGAAAAGATCGTCAAACTTGGCTTGAACAAAGACGAAGTTTTGAAAACCTGACATTGACGCAAAGCCTGCGGAAATCCGCAGAGCTTTAATAACAGCTATTGCGTTTTCCTTCATAGCAGGTAGGGTTCTGGTTACTATAAAATAACCATATAACTGCGCAAGGTGAAAATTAATTCACTAACTAACCTAGGAGGAAAATTTTAATGAAGAAGTTTACAGCTCTGGCAGCAGGCATCATACTTGCACTTTCGGCAAGTTCTGCGCTGGCCCAATCAAAAGACTATGTCTTGAACACCGCATCAACTGGTGGCACCTACCACCCTGTTGGCACCGCAATTTCAACCCTTACAAAAATCAAACTTCTGCCGAAGAAAAAATTCAGCCTGACAGCCGTCAATTCGGCCGGCTCTGGTGCCAACGTACAAGCTCTTGGTTCTGGAACGGCTGACTTTGCCATTCTTCAAGGTCTGTTTGGTTCTTATGCGGCAACAGGTACCGGCCCGGTATCAGCCCCTCAAAAAAACCTTCGCTCAGTGACAATGCTTTGGCAAAATGTTGAGCAATTTGTGCTTGCAAACAACAAAGTAAAATCTGGCACAGTGGGTGACCTTAAAGCGCTGGTTGGCAGCCCAATGGCAATGGGCAAACAAAACTCTGGCACAATTGGCTCCAACACGGTTTTATTATCTGGTCTGGGCATCGACATTTTCAAAGATTACAAACTCATATATGCCGGGTACGGCCCGTCTGCTGATGCGTTGGCCAATGGTCAGGCAATTGGTGCCGGCATGCCATCAGGCCCACCCACTGGCGCGATTACAAAGCTAATGGCTGCAAATGAAGGTAAATTCACTATTCTCAATGTGACACCTGAACAGGCAAAAGCAATGGACGGTGGACGCAAGCTTTGGGTGCCTTACACCATTGCTGCAGGCACTTACCCAGGTCAGGCCAAAGACATTTCAACAATTGCTCAACCAAACTTCCTGGCCGTTAATGCCAGCGTTAATGAAGAGCATGTCTATTTACTGACCAAAACAATGTATGAAAATCTTGGCTTCCTTTCAGCTATTCATCCGGCAACAAAAGCGATGTCAGCAAAAAAAGCAATGGCAGGATTGCCAGTGCCTCTACACCCGGGTGCAGCACGTTACTACAAGGAAATTGGCCTTGAAGTACCAGCTCACTTGATAGCCAAATAACCCCCCCTTTAAATTGGTTAACCTCTAGGAGCGGGAGAATTTTTCTTTCGCTCCTTTTTTATACAAAAAATGGTGGTATCGATGACAGGTAAATCCAAAACCGACATCCAGAATTCAGCACTAAACACGCAAGATGACGGATATCTCGACCGTAATACATGGCTTTCGCTGTCTGCCTGGAATAGCAGCATATCCACAAAAGCTCTGATCGTATTTGCCGCCTGTTTTGGTGTTTGGCATATATTGACAAACATCTATATTGTGGAACCAGGTCTGTGGCAAAATGCTATCCACTTTGCCGGTTTTGCTTTTCTGGCTTCTGTGATGTTCAGTCCGTTTGGAAAATATGCAAACAGGCGATACGCGGTCGTACTTGACGTTGCTTATGGTTTGGCGATTGCCAGTGCCGCGCTTTGGGTAGCTGGAGCAGAAACCGGTATTTATGAGCGAACACTTGCTGTTACGGGGCAATCCTGGCAATTTACCTTGATTGATTGGGCTGCCGGTATTTTATTGATTTTTGCTGCGTTGGACTTATCGCGTCGTGTGTCAGGTTGGGTGATCCCAATTCTGATTATTGCCTCGATGTCATACATATTGTTTTTAGGTTCTTATTTACCCGGTGTTTTTCGAGCCGCCAGTCTTCCTGCCAATGATGTATTGTTTCGAACCCTTTATAATGATGAAGGTATGTTTGGTATTCTGGCCACTATATCTTCCACCAATATAACCCTGTTTATGATCTTTGGCGGCTTTCTTGTTGCTTCCGGGGCAAGCGACTTTGTAATTGAAATTTCAAAAGTCATCGCTGGGCGCATTCGCGGCGGCGCAGCATTTGTAGCGGTTCTGTCATCTGCACTAACAGGTACAATTAGCGGATCAGCGATTGCCAATACAGCATCTACCGGCGTTATCACCATTCCTTTAATGAAGTCCAATGGATTTCGCGCAAAATTTGCTGCAGGTGTTGAAGCAGCAGCCTCAACCGGTGGCCAGCTCATGCCGCCAATCATGGGGGCCGGGGCATTTGTCATGGCAAGTTATACCTCAATTCCATATTCTACAATTGTCTCTGTATCCATCATGCCCGCCATTTTGTATTTTCTATCTGTGGCGTTTATTGTCCGCATTGAGGCAGTAAAACATCAGGTTGGCGATGATCTGAATTTGCAGGTAAATTATGGCAAACTGGTATCAGGTGGATTAACCTTTGTACTGCCATTAACCGTCATGATCTGGCTTTTGATGACTGGTGTCACACCAAGTTTTGCCGCGTCATGGGCCATTGCGGCTTTGATACTGGTATCATGGGCGACATCGATAGCGGCAAAATTTATAACAAATAAATCTTTTGAACCAGTTTCCATGGGGCCGTCCAAAATTACCGAGGCATTGCTGATTGGTATAAAGTCTTCAATTATGACCGGCATTCTTCTGGTTTCAATCGGCATTATGAATAATGCCATTGTTACCAGCGGCATAGGCAATGGCTTTTCGCTGATGATTGCTCAATGGTCGCAAGGCTCCATTGTTATTGCTATTGTGCTGATCGGCGTGGCTTCTCTGGTCCTGGGTATGGGGCTGCCTGTTACGGCAGCTTATATCATCCTTGCCATTTTAACGGCACCAGCTCTGGCGGGCATTCTTGCCGATACGATCATAATTGACCAACTTGTTGAGGGTATTAGCGACCCTGCCAAATCGGCAATGTTTGCGCTGGTGGACAGTCCACATGCGGCAAAAGTTGCCGCCGGCATGGCCCGCGAAGATGCCATTGCTCTAATGGCTGCCATGCCATTCGAATTAGCGATTACCATTCGCCCGTTATTGGTTGACCCTGCCCTGCAAGCAACATTCTTACTGACAGCCCATCTGATTATTTTCTGGTTGAGCCAAGACAGTAATGTCACTCCACCCGTCTGTTTAGCAGCATTTGCCGCAGCAGGAATTGCTGGATCAAAACCGATGGAAACAGGGTTTCAGGCCTGGAAAATTGCCAAAGGGCTCTATATCGTGCCTTTGATGTTTGCCTATACACCGCTGATTTCCGGCAATTTTATTGAAGTGTTGCAAATTGGCGTATTCGCATTGTTTGGCATTTACGCGCTAAATGCACTCATCCAGAATTATGCCGAAGGACCTCTCAATTTTGTTCTAATAGCAATGCTGGCTGCTGGTGCAATCGGCGCATTCTGGCCTCTAAACCTAATGGCAAATATTGGCGGTGCCATTCTGGTATCAAGCGTCTTCATAATTTCCTCACGCACTCTTAAGAAACAACTTAAAGCAACACGAGAATAAACAATGCACGCCATATTCACTTTTCGTAAGCGCCAATCATTTAACCTAGTAATTTTATTGAGTTTTTTGGTAGCGGGAGAGGGACTTGAACCCCCGACACGCGGATTATGATTCCGCTGCTCTAACCACCTGAGCTACCCCGCCACTAAATGAGGCCATTTATAATGGTCATATATAAAAGCAAGTGTGGTTGACTTGCGGTTGCGATATACTAACAGCTTGCGGGTTAAGTCAAGCAAAGTTTGGTAAGTTTTATGAAAAAATATTTTCCACCAGACAACCCCGCCGCTTTTGTCTTGTCTCACCCCATCTTTGCACCTGTATAATCAGGCAACCCGCAAACCAACTTTAGCCGCTTGAGAGGTAACATCCTCACCAATTGCATTGGCTTTTGCCACATCAATCTTCTTAAACCGCATCATTGTAAACAAACCGAACGGACGCAATGAAACCGTTTCAATAACCTGCAAATCATCACAAACCAGAATAGTCTCAACAGGAAATTCCGGCCGCCAGCCAAGTTTATCACCAAACCGTGCCATGGCTTTTTCAACAACGCCGCGTATGCCGTGTTTTTGACTGAAATGATTGACCACAATCACCTCACCGCCAGGTTTACAAACCCGCGCCAGCTCTTTCATCACTTGCACAGGATCTGGCACCACCGTCATCACATACATCGCCACAACAGTTTCAAATGAATTATCTTCAAATGCCATATCCCCGGCATCCATTTCTTTGATGGCGGTCACATGGGATAAGTTTTGCGCTTTGACCCGCTTATGAGCAATGTCAAGCATATCAACCGACAAATCAATGCCGGTAATTTCCAGATGCGGCTTATAATTGGGCAAAGACATGCCGGTGCCGACACCAACCTCTAAAACCTTGCCTTCAAATGCATTAATCTGTTCAACAGCAGCCAACCGCCCTGCATCAGCAATTTTGCCAAATGTTTTATCATAAACAGGAGCCCAACGCGCATAAGCCCGCTTTACGTCTTCATCATCCATCTTCAATAGCTTATCGGCCAACGTCTTATCCTTGCTGTTTTTTGTAACGTATAATTTTGAACTTTGATTATTTTAAGTCTTGTTTTGCTAATTATGATCGCCTGAATTTGTTGCCCCGGCAATAAAGCCACCGCCCAAAACCTTGGCGCCAATACCTTCCTGCTCATAAATCACGCACGCCTGCCCCGCTGAGATACCATAATCAGCTTCATCAAGTTTAATAACAATGTCACCATCACGTTGAATAAGGTAAGCCTTACGCGCCGGCCGTGTGGAGCGCAGTTTTACATATATTTCGCGCTTATTGTCAAATTCCTCTAACCGGGCATCACTAATCCAGTTAATATTTTTCAAAGCAATCATATCGCGTTTTAGCGCTTCACGCGGCCCCACATAGACCGTTGCGGTTTTTGGATCCAATTGTGTCACATATAAAGGGGCATTATCACTCACCCCGATGCCACGCCGTTGACCAATGGTGAAATTGACAATCCCGTCATGGGCACCAAGCGCGCGCCCGTCCACATGAATAATATCACCAGCTTGCTCGGCATCTGGTCGCATTTTTTTAATCAGGTCGGCGTAATTGCCTTCAGGTACAAAGCAAATGTCCTGGCTATCAGGCTTATGCGCAATATCAAGCCCAAGCTCATTGGCAATTTCACGGGTTTCATCTTTTGAAAGCCTGGCCAAGGGGAAACGTAAAAAATCAAGCTGGTCTTGAGTCGTGGCAAAAAGGAAATAACTTTGATCGCGCGCCATATCAACAGGGGTGAGCATATCATAATGAAGCGGCGCGCCCTCACCTGCCTCACCATCAGCCCCAGCATCAGTACGCGGACGATTTTCCACATAATGCCCTGTCACCAAACAATCAGCCCCCAGATCTTTAGCTTGCGCCAACAAATCAGCAAATTTCACCGTTTGATTGCAAGTCACACAAGGGATCGGCGTTTCTCCCTTCATATAGCTATCAACAAAATCATCAATCACCGCTTCGCGAAATTTTGATTCATAATCAAGCACATAGTGGGCAATGCCTAAAGTATCACAAACCCGGCGCGCATCGTGAATGTCTTGCCCAGCACAACACGCCCCCTTTTTCGCAATGGCGGCCCCGTGGTCATAAAGCTGTAAAGTAATGCCGATGGTCTCAAAGCCAGCCATTTTAACCAGCCCGGCCGCAACCGATGAATCCACCCCGCCAGACATCGCCACCACAACGCGGTGGCTTGCCGGATCACCCGACAGATTAATCGCCTCACGCACTAATTTTATAATCTTTTCACTGAGCACTTATTTATCCAAATTATATCACTTTATATGTAGCGCCACTTAAAGCACCCAGTTCCCGTTTTTTACCACACTGTTAACAACGCATATGGTCTCAAACGCAAATTTGCCAACATTTAACCCGTAACTGTCCTAATTTGAAGCAATTTTCGCAAACTGTTCTGAATTTCTTTGCATCTGATTAGACCTTTTTTAAGGCGCTAGGCGTATTCTGATTGAGTATTAAGTTAGTTGAGTATTTGAGTTTTAGTTCAGGTGTATATATGAACGGTCAGTTGCGTAGCCGAGTAAATTATGTCATTGGGCCCGATGGTAGCCCGCTTACCATAGCGGATTTACCGCCCACATCCACAAGGCGTTGGGTTATTCGTCGAAAAGCTGAAGTTGTAGCAGCCGTTAGAGGCGGTCTTCTAAGTTTAGAAGAAGCTTGTAATCGCTACACTTTAACTGTCGAAGAATATCTTGCCTGGCAGCGTTCGATCGATAAACACGGCCTTGCCGGTTTACGAACGACACGCATTCAGGAATATCGCGCCTAAAGAAACACTTCCCGAAAAGTGGGAACCGGTTTTCGGATAAGAAGTGTGCTCTTAATAGAGTGGTGGCATAAAAGACATTTGAGAACGCCGTAGCTTTGCTGCGGCGTTTTCTTTTGCCCCATCGCTGGTAAAGCCTATGGACGCAAACCCCCTTTTTACGCTAAACACGCCCAGAGTTTAATTTTCAACATATAAGGTGCCCTATGGCCAGCGCTGACAATCTTCCCAAACGACTGCAAGAAGCTGTAACAGCTTTAAATAATGGCGACATGGCCCGCGCTATGGCCGCTGCATCGGCTGCCATGGCCCTTGATCCTGAAAATGCCGATTGTCATCTGATTATGGCCAGCGTTCACCACAATAAAGGCAATGAAGCCCAGGCCGAACATCATTATATTGAAAGCCTCACCCTAAACCCAAAACAACCGCGCGCCCTTATCAATCTTGGCATGTTGAAACTCAACACCGGCCACGTTGATGCCGCCATTACCACATTAAAAACCGTACTCGAAATTGATGCAGGCTCACACGAAGCCCGCCACCTTTTAGCCAGAGCCTATGGCATGGCAGGCAAATTCAATCTTTCAGCTCAGGAATTTGAACGCCTGCTCAAAACCTCTGGCAAAAACGTCGAAATCATCCAGGGCTATGCCAAAGCTTTAACTGGCCTTAAAAAATATGACGAAGCCCTAAAAGCCCTAAAACGCGCCGATGCCCTAAATCCCGGCCACCCCATGATCGCCAACGAAATCGCGCAGGTACGCGCTGCAATGGGGCAGGAGAAGTTGAGCTAGGGTTTGGGAGTGAATTGGGAGCGTGGGTGTTGACGACGGATAGGGTTTAAGTTTTCCGTTCACGCTAATGGCTAACGCCATACGCTGCACTATGCGCGGGGCATTAGCCCCGAGGGCCGTTGGCCCTAGTCGTTCGGCTGCGCCTCCTCCACCGAAATCTCCGTAAACTTCCAGCCACAAGCTGGAGCCAAGTCATCAATTTCTGAAACTAGGTGCGACCGCACCTCGGCGCCCCTGCGCCGCCGTCATGTCAAAGACATGCATACGCATGATGCGGAGCATTTTGCAAAGCAAAATTTGCGTGAGCGGAAAATCAAAAACCCTATCCGTACTCGTCCGCCCCAAACTCACAAATCACCGTCGTCTATTTAGTGCATTTAGTAAACTGTCGCCGTAATTCCATGACAGCGCGTGGTTCAGGTGGATTTAATTTAGATGTTTCTGTGCAGAATATTAACGGAATTACGGTGACAGTTTACTAAATACACTTAATTATTG
>JALWJW010000434.1 GCA_026996935.1 Hyphomicrobiales bacterium | reverse complement strand
CGTGCCCGCCAATTCAGCCGTTTGAGGAATAACATTATAGGTTGTGCCTGCATCAAATTTGGTTATCGACACCACAACAGAATTAAGCGGATCAACATTGCGCGATGCAAAAGACTGAATAGCCTGCACACAAGCAGACGCAGCCACAATCGGATCAATACACCCTTCAGGCTTTGCCGCGTGACCACCTTTCCCGGTAATAATAATATCCAAGAAATCTGCCGATGCCAAAAGCGTGCCTTCACGCATGGCAAATTGCCCAACTGGTAAATCTGGCATATTGTGCATACCATAAACCTCATCAATGGCGAACTGGTCCATCATCCCATCATCAACCATGGCTTTGCCACCAGCACCGCCTTCTTCAGCCGGCTGAAATATCACGGCGACTTTGCCATTAAAATTGCGGGTTTCGCACAAATATTTTGCCGCCCCAAGCAACATCGCTGTATGCCCATCATGCCCGCACGCATGCATTTTACCTTCCACTTTTGAGGCATATTCCTTGCCCGTGGCTTCAACAATCGGCAAGGCATCCATATCAGCACGCAAGCCAATAACTTTACCACTATCATTTTTATTGCCGTTGATAATACCAACCAAACCCGTCTTACCAATGCCTGTCACAATTTCATCAACACCAAAGCTTTTAAGCTTTTCAGCAACCATGGCAGCAGTTTCATGCACATCATATAATAATTCAGGATTGGAATGAATTTCACGGCGCCATCCAGTCACTTCGTCATGGAGTTCTGCAACACGGTTTAACACTGGCATTTTTATTCACCTTTTTATTTGAGAGTTTATTTGAGGAAAAATATGGCTGACATAATCAGTCCAACTAGAATGATGAAACCACGGATAAATGATTTCGGCAAGGCCTTTGCTAACCGCGCGCCCGCATACCCCCCCGCCATTGAGGCCACCATCATCACACTGACCTGCGACCAATAAATTACTCCGGCAACAGCAAAAGTTGCCACAGACACCGCAGACAAAACCACAGACAGACCCGCTTTCAAGCCGTTCATCTGGTTTAAATCCTTCATGCCAAGGGCAGAGAAAACAGCCAACAGAATAATGCCCAGACCGCCGTTAAAATACCCCCCATATATTGAAACAAGCAGCATAGAAATTTTTTCGGGCAATCTGAATTTTGATATTTTGGCGCGCAACCAGTCGCCAAAGGCAAACAAGCCCGTTGCCGCCAGCAATAGCCACGGCACAATAACACCAAACACTCTATCAGATGTCGCTAATAAAATCAGTGAACCAGCCACCCCGCCAACAATCGCAATACCAAAATACAAATACAATTTAGCCCGCGAGATTTTAGCAATATCATCTCGAAACCCTAACGCACTGGCCACATACCCAGGAAACACCGCCAACGTACTCGTTGCATTGGCCGCCACCACAGGCACCCCCGCATAGACAAGCGCTGGAAAAGTCAAAAATGACCCACCGCCCGCCAACGCATTTAAAATGCCTGCAAAGAATGCAGCGACTGTGATAATAATATACGAGGTCACAGAAAAAATCTTTCGATGAAATTACGCTGCAATTTTTTCACCGATAAACGGCGTTACGACAGCAAGTGCATGGGGCGAAAAAGTTTTAGCTTCGCCAACGGGCGCAACATAATCAAGGGCCTTATGGGCCGCATCGACACCAGCCAGTTTGGCTATAACCCACGTCGCTAAATATAGCGAAGACATACACCCGCCAGACGTTGCAATATTGTCTTTAGCAAAAAAGGGTTGGTTTAAAACCTTAACACCAGCTTCCATCACCCATGGCTTTGTCGTCAAATCAGTGCAAGCTGGCACATCAGCGATCAAACCCAGCTTTGCCAACAATAATGTACCTGAACATTGCGCCCCAATAAGTTGCTTGTTGTCATCCAAATTCAAGCGGTCCAAAATCGTTTCATTTTTAGCAATATTACGCGTATAAATACCGCTACCAAAAAGCACCACGTCGGCCACATTAGCGAACTCTAAAGGTTGCTGGGTCTGAACCACGACACCGTTCATTGATTTTACCGTATCGGTTGGACAAGTAATTTGGGCGTTCCACCC
>JALWJW010000433.1 GCA_026996935.1 Hyphomicrobiales bacterium | reverse complement strand
ATCGGCATGGGCCGAAAAGCCGCCAATGGTTATAATGCGCGCCCTGACCGGAATTTCTTCACCAAAAATTTTGACACTCTTTGCACCATCCACAAGCCGTCTGCCCAAAGTGCCTTCGGCCTGAAAGCCGGTAATCAATATAGTGTTTTCCCGGCGACCCAGCCCATGTCGCAAATGATGCAGGATACGCCCGGCATTGCACATGCCGCTGGCTGATATGATGATTGCGCCAGACTTTATAGTATTAAGCGCCATAGATTCCTGCACGGTTTCAGTAAACTTCAGCGTCATCTGATTGCCATGCTGCTCAAACCAGTTTGCCAGCTCCTTGCCCTTTTTATCAAACAGTTCAATGTGTTCTCGCGTTAGGCGAGTAACACTTTGGGCCATCGGGGAATCAAGAAAAACCGTTAAGTTTGAAACCTTTTTTTCCTTCGTTAAACTATAGAGATAGTAGATGATTTCCTGAGTTCGCCCGACCGCAAAAGCTGGAATAATGATATTGCCTTTGCCGCTCACAATCGTATCATTAATCGCATCTACCAACTCGTTCAATGATGGCTCAAGAGCTTTGTGTTGGCGGTCCCCATAGGTTGATTCCACAATCAGATAGTCTGTTTTTTCAATCCTCACCGGATCTTTTAGAATTGGCCGCCCTGGCTGTCCAAGGTCACCGGAAAACACAATTTTGCGTTCATGCTTTCCAAGTTTAATCCAGATTTCCACAATGGCTGACCCGAGAATATGACCGGCATCACGCATGCAAACCCTGACATTTTCATGCGGCCTAAAAGCTTTGTCATAAAATTGCGAATTAAGGTGCTCCAGTGACTTTTCTGCATCGGCAATTGTATAAAGCGGCTCGATCTGCTTTTCACGGTTCTTGCGTTTGCGGTTTTCCCTTTCCGCACCACTTTCATGAATATGGGCGCTGTCGCGAAGCATGATACCCAGCAATTGCGCTGTGGCATCAGTGGTGTAAATCGGCCCACTAAAGCCATCACGACATAATTTAGGAATTAATCCGCTGTGATCGATATGGCCGTGCGTTAGAACCAGAAAATCAATTTCTTCAGGCTTAAAAGCAAAGTTTGCACGATTTTTCGCATCAGCATGTTTGCCACCCTGAAACATCCCGCAATCAACAAGAAACCGAAACGATGGCCCTTCAACAAGATAACACGAACCGGTAACTTCACCTGCAGCGCCCAAGAATGAAATGCTCAGAGTTGATTTGGTTGCCATTGTTTTTACTCCTTGAGTACGATGGAAATAACTGACCTATCTCGGAGGAACGCCGTGATAGAAATCATTAATAAATTCAATAGCCTGCTCAGCAGAATCTGTAATTTTAAACAGCGCCAGATCATCATCGCTAATAAACCCCTCTTCTGCCAGAAACTCGAAATTTACAGCCTTTGACCAGTAATCTTTCCCCATCAGAACAATTGGTAATGGAGCAACTTTTTTAGTCTGAACAAGGGTCAAAACCTCAAACAATTCATCAAAGGTTCCAAACCCGCCAGGGAACGCCAGAAGGGCTTTTGCCCGCATTAAAAAGTGCATTTTGCGCAAAGCGAAATAGCGGAACTGAAAACACAATTGCGGGGAGATAAAGGGATTGGGTGTTTGCTCGCGTGGCAATTCAATATTCAGACCGATCGAGCGGGCGCCAACATCATCAGCGCCCCGATTGGCCGCCTCCATTATGCCCGGGCCACCACCGGTTATAACAACAAAATCACAACGGCATTCATCCTGAAACCGCTTTGAAACAATAGCAGAGAACTTTCGCGCCTCATCATAATACTTCACATATTTTCGGCGCTTCTCCAGTTTTTTGTATTCTAAAAGATGACTTTTATTATTGGGGTGCTGTTTAAGCTTTTCTTCCAGTTCTGCAAACTTTTCCTCAAGCTGACCGGCAGATAACAAACGGGCACTGCCAAATACAATAACCGTTGATCCTATCCCCTGATTTCGCATGATCCATTCAGGTTTGAGGTATTCCAATTGCAGACGCATTGCGCGCAGATCATCATGTTCAAGAAAGTCAGGGTCATCGGTTGCAAGGCGATAAGTTGGGCTTTCCATCAATTTTTTTATTCGATCAGCGCGCGTGGTCTTGTTACTCATTTGAACCTCCATTCCCATCTTTATTGCCAGCTTTTTGAGGCGACTTTGCAACCATGAAACCTTCAATCTGTAAATCAAGTAAACGCTGCCCCTCGGCCGGCAAATCAAAATTTCGATTATTTAGAGACCAGCGCATCGCAAGACCTTGAATAAGGGCCAGAACCAAATAAGCGGCATCATCAGCATCAAGAAAAGGCTTGAACCGGCCGGCATTAATTTCGGCCTGAATCAGTTCTGAAAAATGTTTATGTCGGCTGGCAATCAGACTGGCAAAAAAAGATCGAAGCTGATCGTTTTCTGCATGTAGTTCACGCGAAAACAAAATAGCTGGAATTGCAGGGGTCGTTTCAATAAAAGCCAGATGCCCAATAACAAAATTCTTCAGATTGTCGATTGGCAAATTAGTCTTTTTTTGGGTCAATGCCATTTTTGCCTTAAGCAAAGTACCAATATGACGACCAACCGCATCCCAGATTGCGCTTTTGGTTGGAAAATGGCGAAATATACCAGGCTGAGATATACCAATTTCACGGGCCAGATCTTCTGTTGTTAATCTGTCGGGACCAATTTCACCAGCAAGACGCAATGTTGCATCAATGATTTCTTCTTTTCGCTCCGTTGCACTTTTTCTTTTACGCATATTCATTCAGATACCTCGTTAATCCGGGCCGGTTTTACTGTTGAACAGTGAAAACTACTCCCTGCGAATTGCGAAACCTTTTCCCATTTACATGTTCAAAGGTGAGACATGTCACACCACGGCGCGGACCGCTTTTCATATTCATACAGATCTGGTTCCCTTTAAAATACCATGTGCCTTTACCCGACATAAGGGGCATTTTCATCACCACGATCCCGCTATTTTTGTAGACAAGCTGGACCGACATACCCATTCTTTTTGTGTGAAGCTTTTTACCAACCAGTTGGTTTAACATTTGCTTTTGATTTAAAGGTGCCGCAAACGCCGGATTCGCTGACTGTCCAACAACAACTGCACCTAAAAGGAAAGCCACTTTCTGACATTTAAACATTATGTACCCCTTTTGAGTATTAAGGGAAGGTGTAAAACAACCTTCCAGTTACTGCAGATTTCATCACCGCATTTCATTGGCTTGCAAACTCTTTTTCCAGGCCGTTGCAGTAGCAACCATAATGACCAGCCAGACAACACTTCTCAACGTCATCGCCATAACAGTGCGCATCTCAAAACTGCCCCCTGTCACAATGTGACCGGCAAGTCCGATAAAGGCAATCACGGTGGCAATGAATATTAATCTGGAAAGAGTGACCCCCCATCTTTGCCAGATAAAAATACCTATCGCAGCAGCGATATAAAAGAATCCGGCAATAAAGTTGAACCACAAAATAAACGGAACATAGTTTCCCGCATCAGCACGCGCCTGTCCGTCTACAAATAAAACCGACCCTCCTGAAAACAATGTCATGCCGCCAAAAATCAGTGCGATAAGTGCGATAAAATTAATCCATGCTGGTTTTATTCTTTTGGAGATTTTCATTATCTGTTTCCTTTTTTCCAAAGATCGTCCTGAAAGTGGTGTGGGCCTGTATATTAACCATCAAATCATCAAGCTACTTTCTTACTTAATAAAAAATACTTGTTAGTTATTACTAACTAACTTATATACTAGTCAAGGTATTTCAATACCGACATCAAAAATGTGATAAATTAAAACAAGAGAAAACGTCGCGATTTTTTAAAATCCGCAGTTTTTTAAACCGTTAAGATCAAACTTGCCCGAAAGTCTTTAAAGACATGCAGGCAAATTAAAAACAGGAAAGACAAATCATGCGTTGGAAAACAGGATTGTTATTAATCGTAATTGTTGCCATTGGCGCTGGTGGGTACTTTGCCTGGCAGCAATTAAAACCGGCAGGCTTGCCCCCCGGGTTTGCAAGCTCAAACGGACGACTTGAAGCTGAACGAACAGACATCGCAACAAAGTTTGCCGGTCGCATAAAACAAGTACTTGTCAAAGAAGGTGATGTCGTAAAAGCAGGTCAGGTTCTGGCTCGCATGGATTCATCTGATATTGAAGCTCAATTGCTGGAAGCACGTGCAGCAACAGAAGAAGCAGAACAGCAACTCGATCAGGCCGTCGCACTGCTTTCCCAAAGAAAAAGCGAATTGACATTAGCTGAGCAGGAATATGAGCGCTCTCGAATTCTTGGCAAAAAAGGTTTTACAACACTTGAAAAGGTCGATCAGAGAAACGCCGCCCGGTTAGCCGCACAGGCTGCTTTAAAGTCAGCCGAAGCCGGTATTAAACGTGCAAAAGCCGGCATAAAAGCCGCCATTGCACGAGTGTCAAGACTAGAAGAAAACCTCAAGGATTACGTTTTAACGACACCGGTTAGCGGACGTGTGCAATACCGCCTTGCCCAACCGGGAGAGATTATTGGCGCGGGTGGAAAAATCATTACGATTCTTGATCTGAGCGATGTTTATATGACGATTTTTTTACCGACCCGCGATGCTGGAAAGCTGGAAATCGGGGCACAAGCCCGTATTGTGCCAGACGCTGCTTCGCAATATGTCGTTCCGGCAAATGTTTCATTTGTCGCCTCAGATGCCCAATTCACACCCAAATATGTTGAAACAGCAAATGAGCGCGAAAAGCTGATGTTCAAAGTAAAATTACGCCTGCCGCCTGAAGTTCTTAAAAAATATGCCAAGCGCGTAAAGGCAGGCATTACGGGTGTTGGCTATGTAAAACTTTCCCCAACCGCTAAATGGCCCGAAAATTTAAAAATTAAATTGCCGGAAGTTCAAAGTTCGACCAATGACTGAAACTCAAAGTTTTATCGCAGAACTAAAATCAGTTAGTCATCAATACGGCAAAACAATTGCCCTTGATGATATATCGATTAGCATCCCTCGCGGCGAGATGGTTGGCCTTATCGGACCTGACGGTGTTGGAAAATCTACACTTTTGGGCCTGATAGCAGGTGTTCGAACCCAACAATCAGGCCATATTATGGTTCTTAATGGCGACATATCTGATAAGCGTCACCGCGATAAAGTTTGCGCGCAAATTGCTTATATGCCGCAAGGACTGGGCCACAATCTTTATCCAACTTTGTCGGTGTTTGAGAATGTTGACTTTTTTGGCCGCTTGTTTGGCCAGTCTGCAAAAGAACGTGCATGGCGTATCAAAGACCTATTACATAGCACTGGTCTTGAACCCTTTGCAAAGCGACCAGCGGGTAAATTATCTGGCGGCATGAAGCAAAAGCTGTCCCTTTGTTGCGCGCTTATTCATGATCCCGATTTGCTTATTCTTGATGAACCAACAACCGGCGTTGACCCGTTATCAAGACAGCAATTTTGGGACCTTATTGATCGCATTCGCGAGCGGCGACCACAAATGAGTGTGATTACTGCAACAGCCTATATGGAAGAAGCAGAAAGGTTTGATCATCTGATTGCGATGGATGACGGGCAGGTTTTGGCGATCGGCACCTCATTGGAAATCAAACAAAAAACCGGCAGCAAGACGCTGGAAGAAGGTTTTATTGCGCTGTTGCCTGAAACCAAACGGGCAGGACATGAAGCTGTTGTTTTACCGCCAAGAATTGCCCACAAGGGCATATTAGCGATTGAGGCCGATGACCTGACCATGAAGTTTGGTGATTTTACAGCCGTGGACCACGTCAGCGTAAAAATTGAGCGCGGTGAAATTTTTGGGTTTTTAGGGTCCAATGGTTGCGGCAAGACCACAACCATGAAAATGTTGACAGGCTTGCTTGCGCCAACTCAAGGCAGCGCCAAACTTTTTGGCAAAGAAGTTGATGCCAATGATCTGGAAACCCGTCGCCGGGTTGGTTATATGTCACAATCTTTTTCGCTCTATGGCGAACTGACCGTGCAGCAAAACCTTAAACTACATGCCGACCTTTTCAATCTACCAAAGCAAAGTCGCAGTGCGCGCGTTGCCGAAATGATGAAACGGTTTGACCTTAGCCAGGTTCGCAACGAATTGCCCCAAAGTCTGCCGCTTGGTGTTCGCCAGCGTTTGCAACTGGCTGTGGCCGTTATCCATCAACCCGAAATGCTCATTCTTGATGAACCAACTTCCGGCGTTGACCCGATTGCGCGTGATGAGTTTTGGCGCATGCTGATTGATTTGTCGCGCAATGACGGGGTAACGATTTTTATTTCAACCCACTTTATCAATGAAGCAGAACGCTGTGATCGCATCTCGCTAATGCATGCCGGCAAAATTCTGGCAATGGATGCACCCGATGCCTTACGCCAGAAACGCGGGGAAAAAACTCTGGAACAAGCCTTTATTGGCTACCTTGAAGATGCAAGTGACGAAGCAAACAACGGTGCAATTGACGGTGAAAACATCGTCAACGCCGATCAAAACGACAGTCAGGTTCCAGAAACAAAAAAACCAGCACCCACCGCCCAGACCTTCTTTTCACCAAACCGCGTTTGGGCATTTGCCCGCCGAGAAGCTATGGAGCTGATTCGCGATCCCATCCGTGTCGTTTTTGCCTTGCTGGGGCCAATCATTCTGGCGATTGCCATGGCCAACGGGATTTCATTTGATGTTGAAAAGCTCGACTATGCCGTCTTGGATCAGGACAGATCGCAAGAAAGCCAAAGCTTTTTGGAAAACTTTTCAAGCTCTCGTTATTTTAATCAAAAACCACCTGTTGCCAACCGCAAGGAACTTGATGACCGGCTCAAAAGCGGTGAATTGAAATTTGTTCTGATCATACCACCAGATTTTGGCCGCGACCTGCTAAAGGGGCACACACCCGATATCGGTGCATGGTTTGACGGGGCAGTTACTTTCCAGGCCGAAACATCACGCGGCTATGTGCAAGGTGTACTTGCCCGTTTTCTGGCTGAATTTGCCCGCCGTGAAAACACTGGTGCCGCCTTGCCAGCATTGGCTGATATTGAAACTCGATTCAGATACAATCAGGCATTTCTAAGCGTTTATGCCATTTCACCAGGTGTTCTGATGCTCTTGATGTATATGTTTTCCACCATGCTCACCGCCCTTGGCGTAGTGCGGGAAAAAGAACTGGGTTCAATCACGAATTTATATGCATCCCCCGCCACAAAACTGGAGTTCCTTATTGGAAAACAACTCCCCTATATCGGTTTTGGCGTTATCAGTTTTATCAGTCTGGCCGCTTTGATGGTATTTTTCTTTGGCGTTCCTGTCACAGGGAATTTTTTTGCTTTAGCTGTCGGGGCTATGCTTTTTGCCGTGGCGGCCACCTCGCTGGGCCTTGTCATATCTTCTTTTGTTTCCACCCAACTGGCCGCGATTTTCGGATCGGCTATCATTGTCATGATTCCAACATTGAACTTTTCGGGAATGATGTATCCAGTTTCAACCCTTGAAGGCGGTGGCTGGTTTGTCGGCCACGCATTTCCAGCTCTTTACTTTCAACAGATCACCAGTGGTGTTTTCAACAAGGGCCTTGGCTTCGCCTCGCTTTACCAGAGCTATCTGTGGATCGGGTTTTTCTGTGTCCTTTACTGGACACTGGCAACCTTGTTATTGAAAAAGCAGGAGGCATGATGAACAGATCTCTTATGAATATTTATCGCCTTGGTGTGAAAGAACTCAACAGTCTGCGCCGTGATCCAGTTTTGATTTTTCTGATTATTTTCACCTTTACATTTGCCATTTATACTGTGGCAACTGGCGTTCAGACAGAGGTGCGCAACGCTTCGATTGCGATTGTTGATGAGGACCAGTCAGAACTTTCACGGCAAATTCGCGCCTCCTTCCTCAAACCCTATTTCAAAAAGCCTGTACTGATAGGATTGGGCGACATTGACCACTTAATGAACGCCGGTAAATATGCCTTCATTTTAGACATTCCCCCTGATTTTCAGGCCGATGTTATGGCACGAAGAAAACCGACCATGCAGCTTAATGTTGATGCAACCGCCATGACACTTGCCGGCAATGGGGCAGCCTATATCCAGACCATTATCAATCGGCAACTTGCCGAATTCATTAGTAAATCAGACAGCCAGCCAAAGCAGGCCGTGACCATATCTATGCGGACAAAATTTAATCCCAACCTTCAATCAAGCTGGTTCATGGCCGTTATGCAGGTCATCTCCAACATCACCATGCTGTCTTTAATCTTATCAGGAGCGGCGGTTATTCGTGAACGCGAACGCGGCACCATTGAACATTTGCTGGTTATGCCGGTCACGCCCGGCGAAATTATGCTAGCCAAAATATGGGCCAACGGTCTGGCTATTATACTGGCTGTTGTTTTGTCACTATATGTAATTGTGCAAGGAGTACTGGCCGTTAACATCAGCGGTTCGATTCCGCTTTTTGTCCTAGGCACCGCCCTGTTTTTATATGCCATGACCGCCCTTGGCATTGTGCTGTCTACCTTTGCCAAATCCATGCCGCAATTTGCCCTGCTGGCCATTCCGTTCTTTGTGGTGATGAACATGCTGTCAGGTGGCACATCACCACTTGAAGGAATGCCTAAATTTTTACAGATTGTCATGCAGGCATCCCCGTCCACTCACTTTACCAGCTTTTCTCAAGCCGTTTTGTTCCGGGGCGCTGGCATTGATATTGTCTGGCCACAAATGCTAACGATGCTGGCCATCGGCACCATATTGTTCTTAATAGCCCTCACTCGTTTCCGCTCAACAATGTCAGCAGCACGCTAGCGCGGAGCTTAAAATTGGTTACCAATAAGGGATAATGAGGTACGTAAAAACCAAGGTTTAAAGCATGCTGGTTAAATCAGAAAAAAGTAACATGTTTTAATGATCGCGCCTTTCTGCAAGCATGTAGTCCATGGGCGGCAGACGGCGTGAAAGATGTTGTGCTGCACGGTCATATCCAGACACAGTGAGATATGTTATGCAAATATCTATTGATTTTTATAGCTGGTAAGAGCCTAAATTGAATTCTGACGTTAAAATAAAAATACCAAAAAATGCCCGTCTTAGTGTGGTTATTATTTTAATCACTATTGCCATGGTTGCAATTGCGGCGCTTTTTTTTACTTCATTATCTTACTTTCGGTCGATAGAGATTGAGG
>JALWJW010000432.1 GCA_026996935.1 Hyphomicrobiales bacterium | reverse complement strand
AAATAAGGGTAGATACTCTTGATGGCTGATTTAGTCATGCATGAGTATGAGTTGGCTAAAAAATCATTTTTTCTTTTCCTTAAAACCAAATCCGATGAATGTCTTGATCGGATTACCGCGCTCCAGCTTTTCGTGCTTTGCCCACTGCGCGCGGGCATCTGTTTTGGCGTTGGTCTGATTGTCTTTTTCAATTTCATTTTTAAGCAACGTCAATGCGAGTTTTTTGTTGGCGTGTTGTGAGCGTTGAGACTTAACCACCACCACATGGCCGCTGGGAATATGCTTTGCCCGAACTGCACTGTCGGTTTTGTTGGTGTGCTGGCCACCAGGGCCCGAGGCACCAAAAGTTTCAAAATGCACATCAGCCTGGCGCATGTCACTGCTCGTTTGATTGGTCAGCGAAATCAGTTCTACACCTACAAACCAATTGGCCCGTTTGTGGACAGGTCGAAACGGGCTTTTGTTGACCCACTTGATCGACCCTGTCCACGCGCGGCAAAACTCCAAAGCCTTTGGCCCCGTAATAGCGACCAAAGCTGATAAATATGTACCACGTTTTTTACCATCTTGCGTACTGACGATTTCACCTGAAATTTCAGCATTTCTTGTACGGCGTAAAATTTCTTCGACAACTTTGCGAACAGCCAATTGGCATTCAACCGGCCCACGCCCTGAAGATATTTGCAACAGGTATGTTTTAGGTTTAGCCATGACCATACCTTTCTTGCCTGCTGTAGCGGCGGCATTTATAAGTGATCATCGGCTTATAAACCGCGATCACTTTGATGAGGTTAGCCTGTTCTAAATCAGCCACCACTTGGCCGATGTCCTTATAGGCTTGTGGGGCTTCTTCGTACAAAAGATCGCGGTCCTCACATATCACCCGCCCACCCAATGTGGTTTGTTCAAGGTCTTGTGGAGAAAATTTGTGCGATAAACGTGGTTTAACTTCACCGCGTTGCCAGCGCCGCCCGGCACCATGGGCCAGTGAAAACGCTGTGTCATCCTGCTGGCCAATCGGCTGAACAAGATAACTCAACGTGCCGCGTGATCCAGGGATCATCACCACACCTTTTTGCGATGTTGCCGCCCCTTTGCGATGCACAAATGCATCACCGCCGCGCCACTGCTCAACCGTTACGCTGTTGTGACAATTGTCTGAAACCGCCGCAATATCAAAGCGTGCCTGGTCTGCAAACCGCCGCGCAATCAAAGCACGGTTGGCGCTGGCCCAGTTGACCGCATAGTCGTGGTTTTTTAAATATTTCCAGCCGTTTTCATCGCTAGCCGCAAAGCCGTTATAGCCATGATCGCGTAGTAAATTGGTCCAGATTTCTTGACCAAGCCCGCGTGAACCTGAATGCACCAGCATGCTGCAACACTTGGCATCAAGGCCAAGCAACGCAAACATATCTTCATCGTGCACCTTGTGCACCTGTTGCAATTCGGCAAAATGATTGCCGCCACCAATGGTGCCGATACCATAATCAAACTCGCTTGGCTCTAAGTCGTGGTCTTCAAGCCAGCGCGCTTCATCGCCCTCGTAAGGTAAATCTAACCCGCTAAGTTTGCCTGCCAAACGGTCAAGTTTGACTTTACGCGCCAATTGATCGGTTTGCCAAAATGACATGCCGCAGCCAATGTCATTGCCCGCAAGCGCAGGGTAAAACATATCACGCGAGACAAAAGCCGCTCCGATAGGATAGCTTTTGCCCGGGTGCAAATCAGGAAAGCCAACCGCCAGCTCAATAGCGGGAAGTTGTGCCGTGGTTTCTAGTTGTTGTTGTGCTTTGCCTTCAATCCAGCTTCTGTCAGAAGTGACAAGACGCAGCTCTGCGCCATCAGGTTTAGTTTCAGGTAAAGCTGTTTTTTTGTTGGAAGTGCCCATAAGAAGTAAGTTCCATATATTGGCCTGTGGTCATACCAGTGGCCAAAAAATTGACGTAACAAGGTTTGTTGTTTGTTTGATAAATCATGTTAGTCATCGGAATTCTCGCTTCTGTTCTTAGGTTTAGGTCCAGTGCGGACGAGGATCGTAAATAGGTTAGCCGCCATTTCCACGCAACCCCAATAAGCACGAAAGGTTGCGGGTG
>JALWJW010000431.1:671-9236 GCA_026996935.1 Hyphomicrobiales bacterium | reverse complement strand
GACGCTATATTCAAATTCCTGCGGCCAACCGTTTGATCCCGGAATTATCTTCATTCGATCAGGACGCAATAAATGCAGCTCGCGCAAATCCTGACCAAGGCAACTGGCTTCTAAATAAGCATTGCCCGAGATTTGTAAATTGGTATAAAACCCTTCCATCAAGGAACGACCGCTCTGGGCAGGATTAGGATTTTGCAATACATTTAAAAGCGGGTGCTCATCAAGCAACTGGCCTTTTAATCTTAGCTGCCAGGGCACTGAGGCAGCCGCTTGTGCGATCATTTTTACACAGCGAAAACCAATGGCATTTTCTGCAAACCCTTCTTTGGCAAAAGCTTTGAAATTATGTGGCGACCACACGGGCTGCCCGGTTGAATGAAGGGAAATCAACCCATTGGCGCGGCTGCTTTTATTCTCGCGCTCATCTGTTTGCTTTGTTTGCCAAAGCGATATTACCTGCTTAAACCAGCTCACATTGTGTTCCTTATTTTCTTTATAATTCGTGCTTACAAAATGCTGATGCGCGGCTTTGATGCGTTCGGCTTTAGCAATAAGTCTGTTAATGCCCACACCAGCGCATCCACCCGATCAGGGCTTTTACGGCCATGTTTAGTGGTTTGTTCAAAGCTGCACATTTCATCTTCAAGAGCGGGAAAACCACCCACATGACAAACACGTCCCTGTTCATATAAAGCGGCAACAGGTTCTGCCCGTAAGTGTTTGCCGCGTGATGCATGGACCGATTTTACCGGCACACTGGCATCAACTTCGTTCAAAATGGTTGTCACCATTTCACCGCCCTGATTGACTTCAACCACCAACATATCGGCTTGCCTGGCTTCATAAAGTGCAATGGCTTTTTTTGCCCAAGCCAATGGTTTTGCTTTTGGCACGGTGGCATCATCTAGCACATATGCATGACCATCATCGCCCAGCCCTGCGCAAATAATACCGCAGGCGTTTGAGAGTTTTTTACTTGTAGTCGGCGGATCAACAGCCACCACAATGCGCTCAAGCGGTGGGGTTTTATGTACACGCAATTTTTCTATTACATCGCGTGAGAATAACGCATCAGGGTTATCCTCAATCAATTCGCCATTAATTTCCTGACGGCCTAAACGAGTGCCTGCATATTGTGCATCAATCTGTTTTAAGAAAGATGCCGCCAAAAAAGCTTTATTATCGTAGGTGCTGGCACGTGACACCAGATTGGTTTTATCATCCAGTAACTGCTTTAAGAGTGCCACAGGACGCGGTGTCGTTGTCACCAGAACACGCGGGTGATCGCCCATGCGCAAACCAAATTGCAACATATCCCAGGTTTCTTTTAAGTATCGCCATTTGGCCAACTCATCACACCAGGCAATGTCAAATTGTGGCCCGCGCAAACTATCTGGGTCTTCGGCTGAAAACAATTGAGCAATGGTACCATTGGGCCAGATCAGTTTATTCTGCGATGACAAAAACTTAGGCATTTGGCACCTTGGATGCACGCCAAGCAGCCCGGAAACGCCCTCGACCATCACCGCGCGAGCTTCGCCCAATGTGGGGCCAACCAGTGCAATGCGTTTGGCTGGTATGTCGGCCACAGGGTCTAGGCCAAGGGCGTTATAGCGGATCCATTCTGCCCCAGCGCGGGTTTTTCCAGCCCCGCGCCCGCCTAACATCAGCCAGGTTTTCCAGTTGGCTTTCGGGTCGCAAACACTTATCGGCAATTGATCTGGCCGCGCCCAAAGTGGCCAATCTGTCAAAAGTTTAGCCAGATCATCTGGCCCTAAAGCGGTGATGATTTCATCAATTGTTCCCTCGTAGTGCTTCAAGGCGTTTTGCAATCTCAATGCGCTGGCTGGCATTTATAGCAATCTCCTCGTCATTGTTTTGCGTTTCGTCTGTTGCTTTTGTCAGCGCATTTAAATCTTCGATAATTTTCAGCAATGTGCGAAGTGTTCGCGTGTCTTTATCGCGATTAGCTGCGCTGGTTGTTTGTTCATCTGTATTTTGTGATTTTTCCAATGCCCTGATGTGATGGGCAGCGATAGCTTTCATACGTTTAATCAGTGAGCGCTTTTTGGCCGTCTTTGTTGGTCTTTTCTGCCAATTCTGCGCTTTGATTAATTTGCCAAGTTGGTAATAGGTTAAATCAAATTGCTCACAGATCTGCGCCAGGGCGATCGTTTCATTGTCGTATAAGGTTTTGATCTGCTGGAGTTGCGCATCATCAAAACCTGCCGTTTTATCGGGCAAGAGATTACTTTCATATTTTGGATTGAAACAATGGAAATAAATACAGTGAGGTCGATCGACTAAGGTTTCCCAGTAGAGGGAACTCTTTGCAGAACGATCTGCGCGCCGTTGTGGCCCGCTGTCAATCTGTTGTCTATTTCTGGAGTATGGAAGAACAATACATGAACATAGCGCCGTTGTCAAGGAATATTTTCCTTGTTAGGCTTATTTTCCTGCGTATTAGCACGTGACGTGTAGAATAGACATGCTTATTCCACCGTTCAATCGGCAGATTTTACCCTGTCGGGCCACTGGCAAAGAAAATCGCCAAGCCTTTCCGATTCAACATCAGCTTCACTAATGGTCGCCAGTTTGATGGATATCCCCGCCTCATGTACACTATCGCTTGAACCTGTTTTAAGCGGATGCCAGTCTGGCAATGGTTTACCCTGCAATCTTAATTTATACGCACAGGTATTTGGCAACCAGGTGAGTTTTCGCACTTGAGAGACATCCAGATCAAGGCAATCTGGTACTTTTTTAAACCTGTTATCATAATCTTTGCAGCGGCATGTGGTGCTGTCAAACAAATGACAAGACACAGAAGTGTCGTAAATTTCACCTGTATCTTCATCTTCCAGCTTCACCAGGCAACACCGTCCGCAACCATCGCACAGCATTTCCCATTCTTGCGGGGTTAATTCCTCAAGTGTTTTGGTTTGCCAAAATTTGTCTGTATTTTTCATTTTACTATTTTTCACTGATTTGGCGGCCTATTCATTATTGGCCACCGATTTGCATTGAGGAAAACGCGATATGCTTTAGCTTTAAACCAAAACAATCTGATACTCATCAAAGTTTTGCCGCAAAACAAATGGGAAATTGTAGATTAGTCAACTTTTAAGTGATAAAATGATCCTGCAATGGGGGAAATTGCAAATGAGGGATAATTTAGCGTCAATTTAGCCATATTCACGCCATCTTGAACATGGTTTATAATTGCATCATATAAATCAGTATACCAATCAACCAGCATTGTAAAAATCTGGTCCACAACATAATCGCTATAATTCATTCAATGGGTATAATTGTGCGATAAGCAAAATCAATATTTCTAACCAACAAGAGTATAACTAACCAACGTGTCGAAGAAAAACCATATAAACAAAGTCTATCGGTTTTTTATGACGCTGGATTCCTATGTGAGTTCTGGCGTTTTTGAGCTGTTTGATGGCATTCGGCGCGGGTGGAGCTGGTATTCTTCCTGGCTGGTTCGCTTTAAGCTGAGCGGGATCAAGCGCCTCGTTGTTGATTTGATCGATGATCTGGCTACCTTTGGCATGGTATTTATGCTTGGGCTTTTGATGTTTGCTTTGCCCCCATTTAGCGGTGAAGGTGATATTTGGAACCAACGGCGCGAATTTGCCATCACCTTTACAGATGCAAATGGAGAAATTATTGGCCGGCGTGGTGTTCGTCAGGACGATGCGATTCCTTTGGACGAGATTCCTCAATATGTCATTAAGGCGGCCCTTGCCACTGAAGATGCTCGGTTCTACCAGCATTTCGGCGTTGATATCCAAGGTACTTTGCGCGCAATAATGGCCAATGCCAAGGCCCAGGGCGTTGTGCAAGGTGGATCGACCATCACTCAACAATTGGCAAAAAATCTATTTTTAAGCCCTGAGCGATCTCTGCGCCGCAAGGTGCATGAGGCATTTTTAGCGCTTTGGATTGAAACCCATCTAACGAAAAACCAGATTTTAAAGCTTTATCTTGATCGTGCTTATATGGGCGGGGGCAATTATGGTGTGGAAGCAGCCGCACAGTTTTATTTTGGCAAATCTATTCGTGATGTGAACTTACAAGAAGCTGCCATGTTGGCAGGCTTGTTCAAAGCCCCGTCAAAATATGCCCCGCACCGAAACCTTGAAGACTCTCTGGCCCGCTCAAATGTTGTCCTTTATCGCATGCTTGATGTTGGCTTTATTTCACAAGGTGAATTGTTTGAAGCCAAACGCAACCCGCCAAAAGTTGTTGATCAGTCTGACTATTACAGCCCTGATTATTTTCTCGACTGGGCCTATAATGAAACCCTTGCTTTGATTGAGAAACAAAATCTGGAGGGCGATTATGTTCTTGAGGTCAAAACAACTGTTGATATCGATCTACAAAAAGCGGCCCAAAAAGACCTCAACGAGGTGTTGGATAAAAGCACCAAAGTCCGTAATGTCCAGCAAGCTGCATTGGTCACTATGACACCAACAGGGGCCGTTAAGGCCATTGTCGGCGGGCGAGATTATGAAAAAAGCCAGTTTAACCGCGCAACAGATGCGCTTCGCCAACCGGGGTCATCGTTTAAACCATTTGTTTATTTGGCAGCATTGCGCGCTGGCTTTACCCCAAACACGATTGTTTATGACAAGCCAGTGACCATCGGTACATGGTCGCCGAAAAACTACTCGCGCAAATTTCGCGGGCGCACGACAATGACAAACGCCCTTGCCCACTCATACAATTCGGTTCCCATTCACCTGATGCTTGCCATCGGGCGCAACAAAATCATTGAAACAGCAAAATTGGCTGGTTTACAATCTGACATCAAACCTGTCTTGTCTTTACCGCTTGGAACCAATGAAGTCACGGTGATGGACATCACAACAGGTTATGCGACCTTTGCCAATGGCGGCAAGCAAGTCATACCTTATGGGGTACTTGAGATTCGCCGGCCCAATGGCGACCTTTTATATTCTCACGAGAAAAATGCACCACCACTTAAACAGGTCTTTAAAGAAGAAAACATTGCTGATCTTAATTACATGCTTAATCGCGTTGTAGAAGCTGGCACTGGTCGCAGATCTATTTTAGGGTTTACCCCGCAGGCAGGTAAAACAGGCACGACCCAAAGTTATCGCGATGCCTGGTTTGTTGGTTTTACGGCTAATTATGTAACCGGTGTGTGGTTTGGCAATGATAATTATAGTGAAATGAACCGTGTTACGGGCGGTTCGCTACCAGCTATGACATGGAAAGAGGTTATGCTTGATGCCCACAAAACAACCGTGGCGCAAGGATTGCCTGGCGTTCCTTTAAACGGCAGCTATGCAAAGTTTGCCGCAAAAAACAAAGGCCTTACGGAAATCCCGCAAATCCCTATGGCAAGCACTGGTGGCTTTAGACCGTCCAATACGACAGATGGGTCTGGTGATGTAGTTATCTTCCAGCCTTCACAAAAACGCAAACGCTCTGGCCCGGTTGTTTCTGTTCTGCAAAATATGTTTAGCCTTTTCGATAAAAACCCAAGGGCGCGAACCAGCACCCGGTCAAGAACAACGTTTAAAACTCAATCGACACGGGCCTCAAAAAGACGCAAAAGAGCTGCACGGACGGCCAAACGTATGCGGCGTTTAATGGAAACGCGTTAAATGATGAAAATGAGGATTGAAACGTGAACGGATTAGTCAAATTTGCCATTGCCAGCATTGGCGGCATTGCGATTGGCCTGATCAGCGCCCAAAAAGTTATTGGCGGCTATGGGGGAATGTTCATCAAAACGCAAGGGCCGTGGGTCAGTTGGCCAACGGCTGGCACGCGTTCTTCAAACCCTTATGTACGGGCTCATTTTTTAACCCAGCACAGATTGCCCATCAGCCAATTTGAAATTAATGAACTTGAAGCGCGAACCGACAGCAACGGCAAAGCTTTGGACAGTGATTGTAATTATGAAATTTCAGGCCCGGCTCAAAAGGCCCGCTGGTGGAGTTTATACACTTATTCAGGTGAGCGTTCTGCCCGCACGCAAGATGCTCAACCTGCCGGAATCGGCTCTCATAATATTTTAGCAAAAACTGATGGGCATTTTACGGTTAAGCTCTCTCAGCAACCTCAAACGGGAAATTGGATTACACCGGTTAAGGGTGGTGATCTGGTATTGGTGCTGCGCCTATATAATCCTGCTCAATCCATCACCAACCAATTTAACTTCAAAGGCCTGCCAATGATTATTCGTAAGGATTGCCAATGAGTGGTAAGTTTTTTTGGCTAATGACGTTTTTGATCTTCGTTTTGATCGGCCACCTGTCTTATACGTTGTTTGTGCCGCGCTATCAGGTCCAGCAAACCTTTGAAAATGCATTTGGGCAAAACCCGAATTCAGATTTTGTTGTCCTGAACACAGAGCAATCTAATGCTCTTTTTCCAGGTGAAGACCCAAACCTCGTTTTGGCCGTTTGTCCATATGATGTCAGTCAGGGCCCGCTAAAAATCTCCATCGGATCTTTTGATGATTATTGGTCTTTGAGTATTTATACGAACACCGGTGATAGCTTTTATACTATCAACGATCGCCAGGCGCGGTTTTCAAATTTGAGCATTTTACTACGTCCGATCTCTGATAAACCAGAGGATGAAACAGATGAGCGTGAAAAAGCCTTAAAACTGGAAGAAGCCATAATCAATGCGCCGTTAAACAAAGGCTGGGCGGTTTTGAGAATGCGGGCTATCAACCCTGTTTCGGCTGGCAGCGTTGGAAAAGCGGCGGGCAAATTTACGTGCAAGACACAAAAGATTGCATCATAAAAACATCTTGATCGCAAAAGATCACTAATTTTTGTTTTAAGAGAGAAACAGCATCAGCGCGAACAAATGTTCGTATGCTTTGTCATAGCTGATGCATCAAATCGCCCCTGCCTTTGCATTGCGGAAGCAATACGGCATATGAATAGGGCTGGTTTCATTTGGTGCTGTGTGCACTCAATTGTCTTTTGTTTTTCCAGCTTGCTTTCTCAAGGCAAGCAATGCATTGGCATGTTGAGAGACAGTGTGTTGTTTTCGCTCAATTCGCACACCCGGGAAAATAATGATGTCACACTTTTCCGCTGTTGGCGACTTTCTGCTGGTTTTCAGCGCCAGTTTTTCGCTTACTGTCCGATCAATTGGAAAATTTATTATCTTGCTCATGGCCTTGGCCCTTACAAATACTACATCCCTTACGATTAAACGACCGAGATGGTTAATATTTAACTAAGATAATCATACACAAAAACGATCTGGCAGCTTTTAGTTCTTTCTAAGGCATTAACATGAAAACTATTGATGCTGCCAATTAACTAACTCACAAGCTCTGACCCCAGACTATTGTGGCAATAAAAGCAAGCCAGTGCCTTGACGGTCATCAATATCCAATATCCAGATATCACGATCAAATGAACGCTGACGATTGAAGTATTCCTGGGCCTGTTGCGGGCTGACAGGATCTGGCCCCAGAGGGAATGACCATGTTCGATTGCCCATTTCATCGAATGCCGGACCAGGTGCTGGCGCGAGCACTTTGACTTGTGTGCTGGACATGGTGATCTGAACATAAACTGCACCTGCTTCCGGCGCGCCTTTGTTGGCAACAACAGCCGTTAGACCTTTTGAAAAACAAAGGGCCAAATGAGCTTTGACCCACAGTTCTGTTTTTACCATTGTGCGAGCCTTACCATTATATGAGCCTTTCAGGCTTCCTCATCATCAGTCGTTTTTTAAAGACTACTGATGGTTTTTATATTTTAAAGGTCTAATTCAGCTTTAAGCGCCGGGGTTATTTTTCCCGTAATTTTCATTGACCGGTCTTTTTCAAATTGTTTAATCGCTCTGATGGTTGCAGCCCCCATCATGCCGTCAATTTTTCCCGGCTTATAGCCAAAAAGCGCCAGTTTTTGTTGAACCATTTGCACTTGAATGCTGGCGCGGACTGGCGATCGTTGCGCATTTTCCCGGTTTTGAGCCTGTTTTTGAACTCTTTTCGAGGAGACAGGAGCCGGTTGAATACTTCCCGTGATATCAGCACTTTCAGAAATTTTCCGGGTCAGACGAATATGGTCAAGTAGCGATTGGCTGATTTTTCCTGTTGGTTGCAGTTGCACCTGACGCTGATAGCGAATAATGGCTGACTGAGTTTGGGGACCGTTTTGCCCGTCAATGACACCTTTATAATATCCCAGTTTTCCAAGCTCACCCTGAATTGATGATGTTAAGGCACTGTTTTGCGCATATGCGGCACTATTGGCTGTCTGGTTTACCAACCTGCCAATAGATGACGGGGCCTGGTTAGAGCTATTATCAAAACCTGGCGCGATATCCATATCCTTGACTTCCACACGCACAGCAGTCGAACCAGGGCGGTTGGGCATCGTGTCTTGCGAAAACAGTATATTATAAGACACAACAGCGCTGGCTGCTAAAACCATAGCGCCGGTAAAATAGGTTTTAAGGCGTAAGCCGCCTTTTTCGTCATTCTCAATCATAGTTTTAATTTGAACCTTTGAGATTAACAATGCCTTTCCAATGATGATGTTT
>JALWJW010000431.1:0-661 GCA_026996935.1 Hyphomicrobiales bacterium | reverse complement strand
TATTTAATTAGCTAAAGTTTGACTCAAAATTTCGACATATTTTATGACAAATTGAATAAAATATGAATTAACATTTATTATTATTTGTATAAAATACATTATCTCAATTTTATTCAGAATAAAAATTTTTATACTATTGTCATTTTCATCGAAAGGGCAATGATATGAAAATTATTAAATATGGATTGGTGGCTGCACTGGGCGCATTCCTCTTACCAGCACCGCCGCAAAGCGAGTTTATGGTGTCCAATACCGGTCAGCGCATAAACCTTGAAACAGGTGAAGTTTTAGCTGCAGCGGCATTGACTTATAGCGATGTCTCGAACTTTTGTGTTCGTCAGACCGCAGTATGCAATACGGCAGGTCAGATTTGGACCTCACTGGAGAACAAAATAAAATACAATTTCCAGCGTGTCTATGAATGGTCAAACAGTCCACAGCAAGCACAAGCAGGTATTCCCAATTTGCCACCAATGCCACAACAGCAAATTTCCTACCCTGATGTTGTCAAGCAGGCAGAGCCAAAAACACAGACAAGTTTACCGCCAAACACAACAAGACCTCAACAGGTTTCGCAGATAATGCGCAAACATATGCCGATGAATATCGCTCAATTGCGGTCAGGGCAAATTATTACGGGCAGTGTGTCAAAACAAATGGC
>JALWJW010000430.1 GCA_026996935.1 Hyphomicrobiales bacterium | reverse complement strand
TTCCACTGATGTCGATATTGCGGTGGATGATGACTTTATCGGCAAAATCGCCCTGGGTTTGGGTGCCGAGTTGTTTTAATAGAAAACTGGCATCATCTTTGCCAAGGCTCAGGATAAATTGCTCTGATGTCCAAACATAATAAGTTCCTTCGTCACTTTTACCGCCCTTTTTGTCCAGGCTGTCTGCATCGCGGGTGGAATAAAACCCGCCTTGCGGTGAGGTTAAATCATCAAGGACATAGTCCAGCGTGGATTTGGCAACTTCGGCAAATTTTTGATCGCCAGTTAGAGTATACATTTGCAGATAAAGCTCAGACATTTGAGCCTGATCGTAAAGCATTTTTTCAAAATGGGGCGTGCGCCAGTTATTATCAACGGCATATCGATGAAAACCGCCTGCAAGATGATCTCGCACGCCGCCGGCAGCAATAGCATTTAAGGTTATGGTCATTGCCTCGCGGGCATGGATATTGTTTTCGTGTTGTGCCAGATGAGTGACGAAAGCAAGGGCGGGGGCATTAAAGTGTTTAGGGCTTGTTCCCATGCCCCCATTAAACTCATCGAACCTGGCCAGCAGTTTTTCGCCAGCCTTAACCAATACGTCTTTGGTCAGGTTTTTGGCGGCGGTTTTACGGGTAAAGAAGCCTGTGAGAACAGTGGCAATACGATCAGCTTCAAGCTGAATGGATGAAGGTTTTTTTTGCCAGTCCTGATTGATGAGTGTTAGTTTCTTAATCAGGTTTTCGGGCGGGAAATATATGCCCGCATAAAATGGTTTTAGGTCTGGTGTTAAAAATACATTGTTGGGCCATCCGCCTTGGCCGGTTATTGCCTCTGTTGCAACCATATAGGTTTCATCAAGATCAGGGCGTTGTTCGCGATCCACCAGAATTGGGGTGTAGTTTTCATTGAGTAGTTTGGCAATTGCAGGATTGTTAAAGCTTTCTTCCTGCATCACGTGGCACCAGTGACAGGCTGAATAACCAATAGACAGGAAAATCGGTTTGCCTGAATCAAGCGCTTTTTTTAAGGTGGCTTTATTCCATGAGTTCCATTTCACCAGATCGCGCGAATGAAGTTTTAAATAAGGAGAGGATTCATTTGCAAGATTATTTTGGGGCTGGTGAGCAAGCCTTTCTAAAATGTTGGCCTGGGTTGGTGCTGTTTGTAGAGGAATCGATAAGATGAGCGGGACGATAAGAGCAGTGGTTTGCAGGAGATTTTGCAGATTTGTGCGATATTTTTTCATATTTTAGAGTAGCTTATGGCTTCATTGTGGTAAAATTAAACTCTGGTAAGGAACCAGATTCTCGCGAAAAAGTGAACATAATTGCTAACTGAACGGTCTGTTCAGATAATGTTCATGTGATACTCACTAGTCTGTGATCCATCGTTGATTAAATAAATATACTATTTGAATACAGGGAAGAAACATTATGAGCTTAATGAATGGAGAGGTGGTCATAGATGATGCATTTCAACACTCATTGTTGTTACTGGTTCTTGAATCTGTGTCACCATGGATTGAGAAAGAATCATTAGGGTATCAACCGGAGGATTGGCAAATTTTGCAAATAGCCAATCACAGTGAGCAGATGCTTGTGACGATTAAACAAATTTCAGGGGGACAACAATATACAGCCCTTATGTGCTGTTTGTCTGGGCTGGAAGTTGTTGCTGTTTCACAAACTGATGGGATGTTGGGTTTGCTTAACCCTTACCTTGATGGTGGTGGAAAAATAGAATCAGATTTAGATGCGCCAGGGAACTGGAATATTCTCAGCATAAGCTTTAAAGTTCAAACAGGGGCAACAGCTTTGAGGTTTTTGCGTGGCGGTGTTGCTTGCGAGATTGAGGTTAATCAATTTGGTTGTTTTGAGATTGTTGACTGGAACAGCAATCATCCTGTTGAAGAGTATTTAGAGATTAAAGTGGATGGTGTTTGGCAACAAACGATTGTTGGTGCTTTGCCATATACTGTTGAATTTTTAGTTGGATGCTGGGTAAAAGCCGCCAACGGGCGCATGATGCGAGCCAATCGCTGGAACAGTTGGATTACGGCAACTTTTGTTGAGCTTGGCGGTCATGATCGTGC
>JALWJW010000429.1 GCA_026996935.1 Hyphomicrobiales bacterium | reverse complement strand
ACTCTTCTCAAAAAGGGTATACATCTTTAGTTGCCCTTGTACCACAATCTCAATATGGCGCGGTTATTGAAAAGGCTTTACGGTCTTCAACAGCGCGCTTGGGCATAAAACTTATTGGCGTTGAACGGTTTAACCGTAATGGTCAAAATTTATCATCTGCAGCAGCACGTATCGCGCGCGCTGTAAATTCACAATCCAACCCTGCCAGATCAGTCTTTATTCCTGAAGGGGGACAAAATTTACGTGCTATCGGTACTGCTTTAACGCAAGCTGGATTCTCCAACAAATCGGCTAAAGTTCTTGGTACCGGCTTATGGGACAGCCCGATTACCAATGGCACCCCCATTGCTTTTGGTGGTTGGTATGCCGGGGTTTCGCCGCAACAGGTTTTAGCCTTTAACCAACGCTATAGCGCCAGTTACCAAACAACACCGCCGCGCGTTGCAAGCCTTGCTTATGATGCCCTTTCACTGACCATCGCTTTTGCAAAATCACCTGTTGGCACCCGCTTTACACCTCAACAAATAACCAATCCGCAAGGCTATAATGGTGTAAATGGATTATTTCGCTTCCGACCTGATGGGCGTATCGAACGCGGACTGGCTATTTTAGAGGTAACTGCTTCTGGCACCCAGGTAACAGCCAATGCACCGGCTAAATTCCAATTTGGCTTCTAATAGAAACGCCGCAACCTCTCCCTGGTTGCGGCGTTGAATAAATAAAGTTGTCAGTAAAAGCTTACTTTTTATCCGATTTAACAACACCGACCATTGCCGGGCGCAATACCCGTTCACCAATAGAGTAACCAGGTTGAACCACTTGAGCCACGGTTCCATTAATAGCATTTGGGTCGGGAACTTCAAACATAGCCTGATGGAAATTGGGATCAAATTTTTCACCTAATGGTTCCAATTTGGTTATGTTGTGTTTGTGCAGTGCGTTTAAAAATTCGCGCTGAGTCAGATCTAAACCGACCATCAGGTTTTTAACCGAATCATCTGCCCTTTCACGGGCTTCTTCATCCATACTTGCCAATGCCATACCAAGGCTGTCAGCAACCGGCAACAAATCACGGGCAAAATTGGTTGCCGCATATAAAGTTGCTTCTGCTTTTTCACGATCAGCGCGGCGACGCAAATTCTCCATCTCTGCCATAATACGCAAAACCTTGTCTTTCAGTTCTGCGTTTTCTGCTTTCATTGCCTCAACGGGATCAACAGGTGCTGCTTTTTCACCTGATTGCTCATTGGCAGCTTCTTCGGCTGCAAGAGCTGCTTCTTCAGCATCTTCCTGCGCTTGAGCCTCTGCCTCTAAGTCTTCAATAGAATCCAATAATTCTTCTTCATTTCGACCAGTTTCAGGATTTGACATGATATGCCTCTATAAATTCAATTCAAATAAACAATTCAATTGACCATATCAGACTTTGCACAGCAAAAATCAAGTGATGAGTTTACCTATTATTTTTGCCGTATAATCAACCATTGGTATTATGCGTGAATAATTAAGCCGTGTAGGGCCAATAACACCTAAAACACCGACAACTTTTTCGTGAGCATCATGGTAAGGTGATATAATCAACGATGAACCGGAAAGCGAGAACAACTGGTTTTCTGAACCAATGAATATTCGCATCCCCTCACCTTTTTCTGCTCTGCCTAAAAGTTCAAGCATTTCTTTTTTTGATTCAAAATCATCAAATAATTGTTTGATAGTGTCCAGATCATCAAGAGCAGCATCATCTTTTATAAGATTAGCCTGGCCTCGAACAATAAGGTTTTTTGGCTCTCCATCGCTGCTTCCACCCCATGTGGCAATACCCAACTCAATTACTTTGGCGGTAAGAACATCAAGTTCCAACTTGATTGAATTAAGTTCAGCGGTAACTTTATGCTGAATGTCACTAATGGTTGTGCCTTGAAACCGAGCATTAAAATAGTTGGTTGCAGCATCAAGGCTTGATTGGGGGAAATCAGCAGGAATATCAATCGAGCGGTTCTCGACCGAACCATCATCTCCAACTAAAACCACCAACGCCCTGCCAGTTGCCAGACGTACAAATTCAATATGTTTGATACGGACATTATTATTAGGTGTTACA
>JALWJW010000428.1 GCA_026996935.1 Hyphomicrobiales bacterium | reverse complement strand
AGGAAATTGCAATGCATTTGCGACACCATCGCCCCGCCAACACGCGCCCCGCGCATACCCGCTTTATCAATCAACTGCCATGATTTATTGTTTGGCGGATTTTTAAACGTAGACCCACCCGTACGACTCTTAATCGGCTGGGCATCTTCTCGCGCTTTGGTAATCTCGTTCATACGCTTTTCAATATCATCAGCATCGCCCGCTTTGCCCTGAAACAACGCTTCAGTAAAAATCAGGTCCAAAGGCGCACCGCAATGGCGATACTCATATTCCATATCAGCATTTGAAAGCACCACAATCTCTCCCTTGCGGTTGACGGCACGCGCTTCAATCAGCACATCTTTCGTCTCACCCCCGTGCGCACCGGCGTTCATACGCAACGCCCCGCCAATTGTACCCGGGATTCCTCTCAAGAAGGTTAACCCATCAATAACATTTGCCAAGGCGAACTTGGCAACCTGCATATCAAGGGCCGCAGTGCCTACCCGAATTTTATAATCATCTTCAACGCTCATCTGGCCAAAACCGCGACCAAGGCGAATAACCACGCCCGCAACACCACCATCACGCACCAAAAGATTAGAGCCAACACCCACCGTATAAACCGGAATATCCTCATCCAGATTAGTCAAAAAATGAACCAGGTCATCTTCATCCTGTGGGGTAAACAAAACCTCTGCCGGCCCGCCCACACGAAACCACGTCAACGAACTCATCATCGCATTAGGCTTCAAACGCCCTTTAACTTCAGGAAGACGTTCAATAAGCTTTTCGCCATCAATCACACTCATTTGTCATCTCCAGCAGCTTTTATAACCTTATCAAATGCCGCCAACTCATCAGGCAACGCATTGGCCCAAGCAGAGATTGAACCTGCACCAAGGCAAAGCACAATGTCACCTTTGCTGGAGATTTGACGCACAAGCGGTGCCAATTCTTCCGGTCCATCAATGGTCAGCACATGGCGATGTCCGCGCGCACTTAAACCTTCAGCCAAACTCTTATGATCAAAGCCTTCAAGAGGGCTTTCCCCCGCCTCAAAAACAGGAGCAACAATAACCGTGTCAGCATCATTAAAGCATGATGAAAACTCATCAAACAAATCGCGCAAACGGGTATAACGATGCGGTTGCACCACAGCAATCACCTTGTTTTTAGTCACATTGCGCGCCGCATGTAATACCGATGTAATCTCAACCGGGTGATGACCATAATCATCAAACACCGTGACACCATTATGAGTGCCCGTTTTAGTAAAACGACGTTTAACACCGCTAAAGTTTTTAAGCCCTGAACGAATAACTTTATCCTCAGCACCAAGGTTCATACAAACCGCAATCGCGGCGGTTGCATTCATCACATTATGCTCACCAGGCATCGTCAGAACCAGTTTTTCAATACGCCGTTCCTCGCCCGTTTGTCGGTTGGTAATATTAAGCGAGAAATGACTATCACCATCAACATAATGTAAATCTTCAATGCGGACATCAGCTTGCGCGCTCTTGCCGTATGTAATAATTTTGCGATCACGCAACTGGCCAATCAACGCTTGAACTTCAGGGTGGTCAATACACATCACCGCAAAACCATAAAACGGAATGTTTTCAATAAACGATTTAAACGCTGCTTTTGCCACGTCAAAACTGCCATAATGATCTAAATGCTCAGGATCGATATTAGTGACAATCGCCACATCAGCGGGCAACTTCACAAACGTGCCATCGGACTCATCGGCCTCAACCACCATCCACTCGCCCTTACCAAGGCGCGCATTAGTGCCATAGGCATTAATAATGCCGCCATTAATCACCGTTGGATCAAAATGGGCTGCATCTAAGAGCGCCGCCACAAGTGAGGTCGTTGTGGTTTTACCGTGCGTTCCAGCAACAGCAATGCAAGATTTAAACCGCATCAATTCCGCCAACATTTCAGCCCGCCTTACAACGGGTAAATGTTTAGCGCGCGCTTCAATCACTTCAGGGTTATCATCTTTAACCGCCGATGAAATCACCACCACTTTAGCATCATCAATGTTTTCAGGCTTATGGCCGATATGAACACGAATACCTAAATTGCGTAAGCGAGCCACATTATAGCTGTCTAT
>JALWJW010000427.1 GCA_026996935.1 Hyphomicrobiales bacterium | reverse complement strand
GTTTCAGCTTTTGCCCCTCAAAGTCTGGTTTCTTTTCGTAACCGTCATTATGTCAGTGAAAACATGGTCGTTGCTGCGACAGGAAAAATCGATCATCACGAATTTGTAGATCAGGTTGCCAAAGACTTTGCCAGTCAAAAACAGGGCCCGTCAAATATACGGCCTCAAGCCAGATTTTCCAATGGTTGCGCACTGGTCGAAAAACCCCTTGACCAAACCCATCTGCTTTTGTCCTTTCCATCTGTTGGTTATCTTCATGATGATATTTATGCCATGCAGGTTTTATCGATTATTCTAGGCGGCGGCATGTCCTCCAAACTGTTTCAAAAGGTGCGAGAAGAACGCGGGCTTTGCTATTCGGTGTATGCTCACATCACAGCCTTTCAGGATGCCGGCTTGTTTTCGGTTTATGCCGGTACAGCCCCCGATCAGGTGAATCAATTGATTGATGTAACAACACAAACCATTTTATCAATGGAAAACGGAGCGGGCGAACAAGAGCTTCTCAAAGCTAAAAATCAGATTAAAGCGGCCATTGTTATGAGCCTTGAAAGCACGGCAGGGCGGGTTGAACAATTGGCGCGCCAGTATTTGGCTATTGGCAAGGTTCGTGATACGGCTGAAATTGTCGCTAAAATTGACGCTGTTTCAATGCTTGACATTAAACGTCTGGCGCGCAAAGTTTTTTCAGGTGGGCAGTTGTCGCTGGCAGCAGTTGGCTCTATGCAGCAACGCCCCGATTTTGACAAAGTTATAAAACCTTTCACGGCATGATTTTCCGCAAACCAGAAAACGAGTATTTTGACATTGATGACACTATAGAGTCAGATGCGATGATTTTACGCCTGCCCCTTATCGCTGATTTCCCACAATGGTCGTTATTGCGCACGCAAAGTGCAGACTTTTTGCGACCGTGGGAGGCGACGTGGTCAAATGCGGATATGTCAAAAAGCTCTTTTGCTCATCGCGTCAGACATTTTCGCTCAACCGCGCGCAAAGATGAAGCCTATCCGTTTTTTATTTTTAAGGCTGATGCGCGGCAAACTTTGCTTGGTGGTATTACTGTTTCCAATATCCGTCGCGGTATTGCTCAAACGGCCACACTTGGATATTGGATCGGTCAACCACATGCCAATCAGGGATATATGGCCGAAGCAGTACGCCTTGTGAGTGGTTTCTGTTTTGATCAGCTTAATTTACATCGCCTTGAGGCTGCATGTCTTCTGCACAATGGCCCATCAGCACGGGTGCTTGAAAAGAATGGGTTTGAGCAGGAAGGAATTGCCAAAAAATATCTGAAAATAAACGGCCAATACCAGGATCATCTGCTGTTTGCCCTGCTTGCCAAATAGGCAAAGCAGATTTGATAGAAAATATGTGGTTAACCAAAGGTTAAAGAGTTTTCCCATATCGCTTTTTACGATAGGCTAACTGGGATATAACCACATAAGAAGCGGGGGCGCTTTTTGAGTCGGAATATCTATGACGCGTTTACGCAAAATTATTGGCCTGATAATCAGCCTGTTTTTACTGGTGGGTTTTTCATTATCTGGACTTGCTGTAACCGGCAGTGCGGCCCCACGAATTATTTCAGGAAACTTTGCAGGTCAAAGCATTGACCTGTTGCCGGCAATGCAAGCTGTTGACAGTGATAGCAGAACCATCGCCATTGATGTGCCCGTTGACACGGCAGGCCAGAAAGTGCGCCTTCAACTTAAAGCCGAAGGCCAAAAAGCCCCATTTCGTTGGGCCGTTTTCACCATTGCAAACTCATCGGCAATAACGCGAAATTTTGCGTTGGTTGTCCCAAAGCAAGGTTTTGAGCGCTCTGGTTTGTTGTGGCCAAAAGGACCACATAACTCGGTTGTCGGCATCAGCGCCAGCTCAGGAACCTCGCCAATACCTTTGTCTGTTCGCCATAGTCAGGCATTTGCTGTTTCAATCGCGCCGGGGCAAACGGTAACCTATGCCATTGAGTTAACGCAAAATACATTTAACCAGGCCTTTTTATGGCATCGGAGCCAATTTGATCAGCATCAATCTCAAGTTTCGTTTTTTAATGGCGTGATTTTAGGCATATCGATTTTACTTGGCGTTGGTGTTTTATCGC
>JALWJW010000426.1 GCA_026996935.1 Hyphomicrobiales bacterium | reverse complement strand
CTATGCTGATACTTATCGCAAATTCGTCAATCGTGTGCGCACGGTTGAAGCTGATACGGGAACCAAGCAGCGTGCGTTAAGCGAGGCGGTGGCAAAGTATCTGTTTAAGCTGATGGCTTATAAGGATGAGTATGAAGTTGGGCGGCTGTATTCAAACGGTAAGTTTTTACAAGATGTGGCCGAGAAATTTACGGGTGATTATTCGTTGAAGTTTTATCTGGCCCCGCCTGTGTTTGCTAAAATTGATCCTGAAACGGGTGTGCCGTGCAAAAAACAATACGGCCCGCGTATGATGAAAATGTTTGGCTGGTTAGCCAAGTTTAAAAAATTACGTGGAACAGCGTTTGATCCGTTTGGTCGAATGGCAGAGCGTAAGATGGAACGGCAGTTGATTGTTGATTATCAAAATACTGTCAGCAGTCTTTTAGAAACGCTGACCAAACACAATATTGGGCTGGCGGCTGAAGTGGCATCTGTGCCAGAATTTATCCGTGGCTATGGCCATGTAAAAAATCGTCATGTAGAAGAAGCTAAAGCCAAACAGGCAGAATTATTGGCAGCCTTCAAAGCAGGGCGCACACGGGCACCTGTTGGCGTTGCTGCCGAGTAATCTTAAGGACAAAATATGCACGATCATCATCACGGGCCAGATGGGCAAAACGAAATTCAAGCGGCAAAAGCAAAGGCATTTCGTAAATTGCATGAAAGTGATGAGACGTTTGTCATTCCCAATCCGTGGGATATTGGTTCTGCCAAAATGTTGCAAAACATGGGCTTTAAAGCTTTGGCAACCACCAGTGCAGGCCATGCGTTTTCGATGGGCGTTTGCGACGGGTTTACGACCAATCAGGATATTTTAGAGCATTGTTATGTCATTGCTGAGGCCACTGACATCCCATTGTCGGCGGACCTTGAAATGGGGTTTGGTGACAGCCCGAAAGAAGCGGGAGAGACGATCAGGCTTGCCGCACCAACGGGTATTGTCGGGGCATCGATTGAAGATTTTAGCGGGCGGTTGACCAATCCGATTTATGATTTTGAGTTGGCGGTGGAACGGGTGGCGGCTGCGGTTGAGGCGGCGCGCGGTTTGGAACATGATTTTATTCTCACAGCGCGGGCTGAAAACTATCTGCATGATCGCCCGTTTTTAGATGATACGATCAAGCGTTTAGCGGCGTTTGAAGAGGCGGGAGCCGATGTGCTTTTTGCACCGGGCTTGCCAGATTTAGAGGCGATTAAAGAGGTTTGTTCTGCGGTGTCAAAACCAGTTAACGTGGTTATGGGAATATCAGGTAAAACCTTTAGTGTTGATGAACTGGCCAGCGTTGGCGTTAAGCGCATTAGTGTCGGTTCAGCCTTTGCGCGGGCGGCTTATGGTGCGATGTTTGAGGCGGTGAAAGAAATCCAAACAAATGGCACATTCGATTTTGCCAATAAGGCACCAGGGTTTGGCGATGTTGAGGCGTTGTTGAAGTGATTTTGCTAATTTAATATCATAGTTTGATTCAGTTAAGTGCTTCAACCTATTGATATAGAATCATTATTAAGGCTTGTTGTTTTAGTTCGGTGGGCAGATTTGCCAGGTACTGTTGACAGTGTCGCTGAGGATGAAAAGCTTGTTATTCTGAAAAATGAATAACATGCGCTCCTTATATGTTTCGCCTTCACCTGCACATTCCATATCATAAAGTATGCCACTCATACCTCTGATTTTGGTTGGGTTTTTCATGGTACAAGTATTTTCAATTGTTTCAAACAAGCCTTTACCGATGCGAATTGCACCACCGTCAGCGCCGACATTTTTACAGTCCCATGACTTGTTTAAGCGGTATTTTCCATCAAAGGGTCCTGCATGGGCCTGGGATATTAGATTTGCCAATGCGATCGCGATAAAAACAAACAGTGTACGCATGGTTTTCTCCTTTTAAAGTGTTGGTAAATTATATGTCAGAAACGACTTGTTGCAAGGTTATTTGAGCTAAGTATTCATTATCAATCGGTAATTTATAGGGCTGCTTATTTGACGGAAAAAATCCAAGTCTGACAAGGTGATCGACTATAACCTCAGCATAAATTCGCTGTGTAGTTATATGGGGGCAGGGCGGTTGATG
>JALWJW010000425.1 GCA_026996935.1 Hyphomicrobiales bacterium | reverse complement strand
CTTCAAGGTTTTTGGTAATGCGAACCTGCCCAATGCCTTCAGCGATTGAGGAACCATCCATGGCGATTTCACCAGTGGTATAAAAGCTATAAAGCCCTGCACCATGCGGATCTGCGATGCCGATTTGAATATCTTTATTAAGGTCTTTCAGGCCAAGACTAATACCACCTAAGGTGCCGCCAGAACCTACCGCACAAATAAAGCCATCAACTTTTCCATCGGTTTGCTGCCAGATTTCTTGCGCCGTGGTTTTGATATGGGCTTCACGGTTGGCAACATTATCAAACTGATTGGCCCAAACCGCCCCGCCTTCAAATGTTTTAGCAAGTTGATCGGCTAAGCGATTCGAATAATGAACAAAATTGTTTGGGTTTCGATAAGGCTTTGCTGGCACTTCAATCAACCGAGCGCCAAGCAACCGCAACGTATCTTTCTTTTCTTGTGATTGCGTATCGGGAATAACCACTACACTATTAAGCCCCAACGCATTGGCGACCACGGTCAGGCCAATGCCAGTGTTTCCCGCCGTTCCTTCAACAATTGTGCCCCCTTTGGCTAAGTCTCCACGCGCCATTGCATCTTCAATAATATTTAAAGCTGGGCGGTCTTTAACCGATTGCCCGGGGTTTAAAAATTCACATTTACCCAAAATTGTACAGCCAGTCATTTCAGAAGCTTTTTTGAGTTTGAGCAATGGGGTATTGCCAATAGTCGATAAAACGTCAGGATGGATATTCATGTAAGAATCTCTTTAAGTACTAAAGTTGATTTCATTATAGATACGGTATCCAACAAAAAAAGGTCAAAGTGAGTCTACTGCACTTATAAAGTAGCCTTCAGAGCGTGACATGCGTAATTGGTTTAATCAGCTCCCGGGAAATGTCAGAGGTGCGATCTTTGGTTTAATGGCGGCTGCCATGTTCACCGTGGTGTCTGCCCTGGTTAAATATGCTGCCAAAGATTATCACATCGTGCAAATCCTGTTTTTCCGCCAGTTGGTGATGTTAGTAACTATGCTGCCAATAATTGTGCAGACTTTTCCAGATAGTTTGCGTACTACGCGGCCTGGTCTTCACATCGTCAGATTGTTGGGCGCGTTAACGGCTTTAACGCTCAGCTTTACCGCGGTTGCCCACTTGCCACTGGCCACTGCCATATCGGTTTCGTTCAGCAAGACCATTTTTGTGACCTTACTGGCCGTGGTAATATTGGGTGAGGTGGTTGGTTGGCGCAGGTTTTTGGCAATTCTGGTCGGGTTTGGCGGTATGCTCATAATTTTGCGACCAAACCCGGGCGATACAATGAGCATCTATGCCATTGTTGCCGTCTTGGCCGCTGCTGGTGCCGCTCTGGCCGTTGTCAGCGTCAGAAGCCTTTCTTCAACCGAAGAACCCGTGACATTATTGTCCTATCAGGCAATTTTTATCGGGCTATTAGTTGCAATACCAACCTTTTATGTTTGGAAAACACCAGATTTAATCGGTTTTGCTATTTTAATTTTAATCGGGCTCGTTTCAGTCGTTGCCCAATGGTTGGGGGTTAAGTCTTACAAAGCAGGCGAGGTGAGCGTGGTGACAGGAATGGAATACACAAAACTCATCTATGCAACCATCATCGGCATATGGGTTTTTTCCGAATGGCCCGACTTAAACACCTTTATTGGCGCCGCGATCATTATCTCTGCATCAGCTTTTACCATTTGGCGGGAAAACAGCATAAAAGGGGGCAATCTCAAAGCAAATAAAAAAGGCAGCCAATAAATGACTGCCTTTTAGAATTTGGCTCCCCGAGCAAGACTCGAACTTGCGACATATCGGTTAACAGCCGATTGTTCTACCAACTGAACTATCGGGGAATGTTGAAAAAGCTAATAGCAAAGCTTTTACAATTATGTAAGCCCTTTTTTTCACAAATAGAATATTTTTTTGTTAATTTTTTGTCTACTTGTAAAACATTGGCATAATTCTTAAATGGAATCCCATGGCAAACATTAAATTTGGTGATCGCACCATAAAATTACCGACAAGTCGGCTCGCTCGAATGACCATTGGTGTCTTGCTCATCATTGGCGGTGTATTGGGTTTTTTACCGGTACTGGGTTTTTGGATGATACCGC
>JALWJW010000424.1 GCA_026996935.1 Hyphomicrobiales bacterium | reverse complement strand
ATGGTTTTTATTAACAATAACGTCAGGCAGTTTGATTTCACTTTCATCAAAGCCATAACCTTCTGGTGCAAACCAGTTGGGGCGATCCCAGCCGTAAACAGAACCAAACACGGCACCAAGAGCTTTCATGCGATCATGGCAGGGTGATTGTTTTAATGGTCGTGCGGCAGCGCGCTCCTCATCGGGGTAGTGGGGAGTAAAGACGTTGCGATAGGCTTCTTCGTTCTTTTCTTTTAAATACCCGCGTGAGGCGTAGGGGCCAAAGCGGCGTGGGTCAACGCCCATCATATCGATGGTGGGTTCGCCTTCAACAATCCATTCTGCCAATTGCCAGCCGGCACCGCCTGCTGCGGTGATGCCAAAGGAATGGCCTTCGTTGAGCCAAAGATTTTTCTTGTTCCATGCCGGGCCAATGATGGGGGAACCATCGGGGGTGTAACAAATGGCACCGTTATAAACTTTTTTGATACCGACCTGACCAAAGGTTGGTACGCGCTCGATACAAGCTTCGATATAAGGTTCTAAGCGATCAAGGTCTTCCTGAAATAATTCATATTCGGCATCTTGATCTGGGCCATCAACGTAACAAACGGGCGCGCCATTTTCGTAGGGGCCAAGAATTAAGCCACCTGCTTCTTCGCGCATATACCACGCCGAATCCGCATCGCGCAGGACCCCCATTTCAGGTAGGCCTTTTGCTTGGCGTTCTAGAATTTCAGGGATGGGTTCGGTGACAAGATATTGGTGTTCAACGGGAATGACGGGAATATCAAGGCCGAGCATGTCGCCTGTTTGACGGACGAAATTGCCCGTGGCGCTGACAAGGTGCTCGCAGGTGATGTCGCCTTTATCGGTTTTAACCAGCCATTCGTCATTGGGTTTTTGTTCGATAGAAATGACGCGGGTGTTGCGATAAATTTGCGCGCCGCCATTGCGCGCGCCTTTGGCCATGGCCTGGGTCACATCTGCAGGTTGCACATAGCCATCGCGTGGATGTTGAATCGCGCCAAGTATGCCATCAGTATTACAAAGCGGCCAGATTTCTTTGATTTGTTCCGGCGTTAAAATATTTACTTCAACGCCGATTGTTTCGGCAATGCCTGCGTAATATTGAAACTCGTCCCAGCGGTCTGGCGTTTGGGCCATGCGGATGTTTGAGACCTGACGCAGGCCCACGTGTTGGCCTGTTTCTTCTTCCAATCGCTCATAAAGCTCAACGGAGTTTTGGTGAATTTTGCCAACGGAATAACTCATATTGAATAAGGGCAATAGGCCTGCGGCGTGCCATGTGGAGCCTGATGTCAGTTCATTGCGCTCCACCAGAACAATATCGCTCCAGCCTTTTTGGGCAAGGGCATAAAGAGTGCCAACACCAACAACACCACCGCCAATAACAACAACGCGCGCATGAGATTTCATGAGGAAAATTCCCTTTAAACTGAAAATATAGCTATTTTGGACACATTAAACCGACCAGATCAAGCAGCATGAGGCTTTGCGACCAGATGGGGCTATTTACGACGCAATGCCTGATGGGTGAGTGTTAGGCGCTGATGCCAAATTCATTGAAGGGAATAAAAGCCACGGGATTGCCTAAGTGAACGCTGGTCAGACTTTCATCGAGTTCAATTAGCCCTGTGGCTTTGGTTAGTCCCGAGATGAGGCCAGAGCCGTCTTTTTCAAACTTTCGCACAATGGGCTGAACGCCAGAATTATCAATCCAACCGCGCAAAAACTCGCGTCGCCCTGTTTTCTTTGAGGGAATTTCAAATCCTGCAGGTATGAGGAAGCGCTGGGGCGGTTGCCATGTGGCACCTTGCATTTTTGCAAAAATGGGTAAGGCAAATAACAGCCAGGTATTAAAGGCGGCAACAGGGTTGCCGGGGAGCCCTAAAAACAAGGCGCGTCCTATTTGGCCAATGGCCAATGGGCGGCCCGGCTTAATGGCAATCTTCCATGAATGAAGCGTGCCAAGGGTTTGCATGGCTTCTATGATGAAATCTCTATCACCTACACTGGCTCCGCCAGTTGATAAAATCATGTCATACTCGCTGGAGAGCTTTTCAATTGTGCTAAAAATGAGGTCTCTATCATCGGCTAAAACGCCGACATCATGGA
>JALWJW010000423.1 GCA_026996935.1 Hyphomicrobiales bacterium | reverse complement strand
TCTGGTTGGGCCAATGTGACAGACTATTTCCTTACTAATAATATTTCCGGTGCCTGGATTGGTCACTTCTTCTCAAATATGGATCGCTGGAATGAGCTACCCGATCATTTAAAAGCCTTGTTACAGGTATGCATGAATGATTCTCATTACCATCGCCAGTGGTGGTATTGGGGCGGTGAAGCCAGCCTGCGGGTAAAAGGCACAAAAATGAAACTCACCACAATCCCTGATGCCGAATGGGGTAAAGTTGAAGCTGAAGCGCATAAATTCTGGGAAGAAATTGCAGCGCAGTCTGAACTTAAAGCCAAAGTGGTTGGTATCATTAAAGACTATAATGCAACGATGGAAAAAGCTGGAAGGCCTTATCGTTACAGTTAAATACATTGCCAAAAACAGGGCGGCTTTGATTTGTTTTGAAGCCGCTTTTTTTTGCCATTTTTAAAAAAGCTTGTAAGGGCGCTGGCTTAGAGAATACAATGAACAAAATATGCGCTATAGGGCGTAGTTTTATTTGTTGGAGGACTTGTGAATGAACATTCAGGCAGCAGCAACCAGTGTTGGTTTACCCGTAAAAACCGTGCGTTATTATGATGATATTTCGCTGGTAAAAGCCTCCCGCAAACAAAATGGCTATCGCGAGTACGGTGAGCGGGAAATCCACATGCTGCAATTTTTGGCCCGCGCCAGATCGCTTGGCTTTTCTATTGAGGATTGCCGTAAGCTACTTTCCTTATATCAAGACCAGGATCGCGCTAGCGCTGATGTCAAAATTCTGGCTGAACACCACTTGGAAGAAATTGATAAAAAGCTGGCCGAACTTAAAGACCTGCGTAAAACACTTTCCAATCTGATAACAGACTGTCACGGCGACGACCGCCCCGATTGCCCCATTTTACAGGGTTTGGCTGGTAGTTGATATATTCGGCAGGTTTTGTCAGGTCGAAAAGCTCAAACAATCAAATTCTTCATTTTAACCCTTCCAGTTTCTGGAAGGTAAAGCTCTAACTTGCGTATGAGCGATTACTATTTAGTAATGCGGTTTCTGTTGACTATCTAGTTACTGGAAGCCTCATATTTGCCTTATCCGCTGAATTTTGCACCAATCATGCGTCAACTTTGCACTGAAGCTGGAAAGGGACAGCAAGGCAAATGGTTGCTTAGACCTAGGCTTAAGAGCCAATGATAAAAACCAGAGTTTTAGCGGATGAAAATGATTTAACGACAACGAGTGGTATTGCTGCTCGAGGGTAAGTTCAATCCTGTCTGAACGGAGAATTATGATGGATCACGACCGTACTTCACACCAGCACAAGCACTCAGATGTAAACAGTGCAGATGTCAGGGACCCGGTATGCGGGATGAATGTAAACGCTGAAACTGCCAAAAGGCACCACGAGCACGCTGGTCATACCTACCATTTTTGCAGTGATAACTGTGCCGATAAATTTATCAGCCACCCCACAGACTACATCACATCAAAAGATGTTGTTTGTGGCATGGATGTGGAACGCGCCACCGCAAAACACCTTAGTAGCCATGAAGGCGAGAAGTATTATTTTTGCTCGGACAATTGCCAAACCAAGTTTGATGATAACCCTCAAGACTACTTAGGCGATAAACCAAAAGCTGCTCCCATGCCAAAGGGAACCTTATACACCTGCCCAATGCACCCGGAAATTATTCAGGAAGGCCCAGGCGAATGTCCCAAATGCGGCATGGCGTTAGAGCCAAAAGATTTGCCAGATAGCGATGAAGGGCAAAACCCTGAACTGGTTGATTTTACTCACCGCTTCTGGATTGGGCTGGTATTGTCAATACCCGTTTTGATTTTAGCAATGGGGCCATTTGTTGGAATACCGGTACATGACTGGATACCGAAAACAACTTCTGTCTGGATAGAATTAATTCTGGCAACACCCGTTGTTTTGTGGTGCGGCTGGCCATTTTTCAAAAGAGGCTGGAATTCGATTTTAAATATAAGCCCCAATATGTTCACGCTTATTGCGATTGGCACTGGAGCGGCTTGGGCTTATTCTGTCGTTGCAACGGTACTGCCGGAAATTTTCCCTCCAGCTTTTCGTCAAAGTGATGGCACCGTAGAGGTATATTTTGAAGCCGCCGCTGTTATTGTTGTTTTGGTCCTGCTTGGTCAGGTGCTTGAATTGCGCGCCCGTGAACGCACCGGTGGAGCCATCCGAGCGTTACTTGATCTTGCGCCTAAAACCGCCCGCGTTGTCGATGAAAATGGAAATGAAAACGATATTCCCCTTGAAAGCGTGGTGGTTGGAAACATTTTGCGTGTGAGGCCCGGTGACAAAGTGCCTGTTGATGGTGTTGTCACAGAGGGGCGCTCAAGTGTTGATGAATCAATGCTGACAGGTGAACCTGTTCCAGTTGAAAAAACAGCAGGTGAGAAAGTCACTGGCGGAACAATCAATACAACTGGCAGCTTTTTGTTTGAAGCAAAACGGGTCGGATCAGATACGGTACTCTCGCAAATCGTTAACATGGTTGCCGATGCTCAACGCTCACGCGCACCCATTCAAAAAATGGTTGATGTTGTATCATCCTATTTTGTCCCGGCCGTGGTATTAATCGCAATTATTACATTTATCGTTTGGGCCATTTGGGGGCCAAGTCCTGCAATGGCCTATGCACTCATCTCGGCCGTATCAGTACTGATTATTGCTTGTCCTTGTGCCTTGGGGTTGGCAACACCTATGTCGATTATGGTCGCAACAGGCAAGGGCGCTATGGCTGGGGTCCTAGTTAAAAATGCTGAAAGCTTAGAGCAGTTCTCCAGCGTTGATGTTTTGATTGTTGATAAAACGGGTACGTTGACAGAAGGCAAACCAGAACTGACCGATGTTGTTGTGGCGCCGGGAATAGATGAAAAAGATTTCCTTGCTCACGCTGCAACATTGGAGAAAAACAGCGAACACCCCTTGGCTGAAGCCATCGTACGTGGTGTGAAAAAACGTGGTGTTGATCTTCTTACATTGAGTGATTTTGAAGCGGTCACAGGCAAGGGCGTTAAGGGCACGGTTGATGGCAAACAGGTTGCGCTTGGCAATCAGGCGATGATGCAAGACTTGAATGTCGATAGACAGGCCTTTATTGAAACCGCTGACGCCATGCGCGCTGAAGCAAAAACAGCTATGTTTGTGGCAATAGATGGTAAAATTGCTGGTTTGATTGGCGTTGCTGACCCGATCAAAAAAACCACCAGTCAGGCGATTGATGAATTACACAAAGCAGGTTTAACCATCGTCATGGCCACTGGTGATAATAAACGCACAGCGCAGGCGGTTGCAGACAAGCTTAACATTGATGATGTGAAAGCCGACATGATGCCCGAAGGCAAAGCGGCGTTGATTAAGCAGCTTCAAGCCAGCGGTAAACGCGTGGCCATGGCTGGCGACGGGGTGAATGATGCCCCCGCATTGGCACAAGCTGATGTTGGCATCGCCATGGGAACAGGCGCAGATGTAGCGGTAGAAAGTGCAGGGTTCACCTTGTTAAAAGGTGATCTGAACGGCATCGTTCGCGCCAGAAACCTATCCATCGGCACCATGAGTAATATCCGTCAAAATCTGGTATTCGCCTTCATGTATAACGCCATTGGCATCCCGATTGCGGCTGGTGTTCTATATCCTTGGCTTGGCATTTTGCTATCACCAATGATCGCCGCAGCAGCAATGAGCCTGTCATCATTCTCCGTCATTGCTAACTCACTAAGGCTCAAAGCAATGCGTTTGGGTTGATAGTTTGGGTATTAAACACAGCCACGTTTTACTGCTTGCGCTTCATGCCATATAGGGTTTTTCTAAAACAATATAAGCGAAGTGAAAGGTAAGGTTTTATTCATTTGATGTTCATTTATAATTTGATACTTTGTCCTGCATAAGGTTTTAAAAGTCTCAGTAAGAAGGTCTCAAATGAATAAAAACATCAAACTGGCCCTGTTAGCAGCAACGGCAGCTTTTTTATCAATACCAGTTGTGGACGCAGCAGGCACAAAACAAATAAACGCCAGACGTAAAGTACGTGGACGGCGGGGGAATTGGTCTTCTGCGCCTCGCCGAAATGTTCACCGTGCCGGTAAAAGAGTAGGTGAAAGAGTAGGTAAAAGGGCTGTTAAAAGAACAGGTAAAAGAAAAGGTCACATAAGATCTGATGTCGGCAGCAGCGGTGGAAGTAGTGATTGATTTATGAAAGTCCAAAACTGCATTATCGCAGATTATGCCTTTCCTGCAGCGGTGATGGTGCCTCATTGCCGTTGCGACTTAATTGAAATTCTTGAAAATATTGCAAAAGCTGTATCACCTCACTGCGGTGTTATTTTATTGAGCGAAGATCAGGAGTTTTCACAGGCATTTCTTGAGACAACAGATCACCCCGATCATTTTTCCATTATAACAGCTCCTTATGATACCCCTTGGATACGTGATCGCTCACCAGTGGCTGTGAAATGTGGACATAATGTTCGTTGGTTGCGTCCGGTTGTGGAAAATATGGGCCGCCCCAATGATGATGTATTGTTCAAGCTCATCAGTGCAAATAAACATGACTGCGTACCATTAGGGGTTTTACCGCAAGGCAATATGGTTGCCGGGCAAGACGGTTTGATGCTGGTGACGCGAGATATACTAAAAGCAAACCATCTTAACCGTAATGATTTGAAGAAATATAATCAAAACCTGGGCGTATCCAAGTGGTTGGTTTTTACAGGCTTTGCAAAAGAAACCACAGGACATGCTGATGTGCATATTCGGGTGCTTGAAAAACACCTTTATGCCGTTGCGTGGAACTTATCTGTAAAACAGGATCGCCAACGGATTCAACGTCTCACTGACATGCTTCAAAAATATGACGACAAGGCCCGAATTATAAAAATTCCAATTCGTAGTCGTGGTCAAAAATATGCTTCATTAGTAAATTGGATTCAACTAGGTCAGAAAATTATTGCCCCAAAATTTGATGAAACACCACAAAGCGATATTGAGCAGACAGAAAATATTTTAAACAAACATGGATTTGACGTTGACTTTGTTTATTCGCCCACGTCTCATTTAGGCGGTTCGCTGCATTGTTTGACAGCGTCAATTTTTGTTTAAAATGTAAAGTTTACTTCGAACCCCACCACGCACTCGGTTTCACCCGATCAGCTCGCGTTGACCGATCATCCCACCACAGCGCCAACTTGCGAAAACGCGATTGAGCTATTTTCAAGAACAGCCTGTCTTGCCAGTTGTCGCCTTTGCGATTAAACGGGCAGACGCGCATGCAGATGGCGCAGTCGGTGCCGATGGCGGCCCAATAGCCAAAGCATTTTTCACAGTCTGCAGACCATTTTTTTACCCCCTGAATGGTCGAGACATTGGGTTGTGTTGCTTGTGGCGGCCCAAAGGGCAGGGCCTTGGGCGGGCAGTTATCAGCGCACTTGGTACAGATGTCACAAAATTCGCGCACACCAATTTTTTGTGGAATGTCGTGGTCGAGAGGTAAGTCCGTAAAAATCTTAGAAAACCGCACTCGCGGGCCATATTGCGGGGTGATGACCATTTGATTGCGGCCATATTCACCAAGGCCCGCTTTTATCGCCAAAGGAATAACCAACCCCGTGTCATTCATCGACCCCACGGCCTGATAACCCAAATTGCGAATATAAGTCACCAATTGCACCACAATGCCCGCTTCATGAGAATACTCCAACCCGCTCGATGCTCCCGCCAACGCCGACGGATAGGTGGCGACTAAATCATGGTCCATCGAGTGACCCATCACAATCACATTGGTTAGGCCTTCGGGCAGGTCGTGTTCAGCTTCACTATAATCGCGCGTATCAACGCGGGTTTTATAAATCCAGCGCTCGTCATAATCCGTCACGCCAACCAAATCTGCACCAAACAGTTTGGCCAGCTTTTTTATTTCACCCGTCATTTGCGCTGTGTCGCTGGCATCAACTTTATCAGGTGAAATCGGGCCGCCTTCTTCAATGGCGGATTGAAACCCCTCGCGCTTGCCCTCATCGCCTTTGCGTGAAGATAGCATGGATGAAACCGCCCACGCAGCATTACGCAAGGCTAAATCTTTTTGCCGAAACCCTTCGGCGCGGCGTGGAGAAATGGCAACGCGATGGCCCTGAAAGAACGCATCGGTTTTTTTGGAATGAATTTTCTTATCCCAAAACGCGCGGGTGAACATATCGTTGATTTGAGTAAAGGGGGTGAAGTCGTCAGTGGTTTCAATCCCTGCCAGCTTATCGGATTCGCGATACTTCTCGGCCCATTCCGCTCGCTTGTTGGCAAGGTCATCAGGCGGGTGATTTGATGGCCAAAAATCGGGCGCGGCGTTGTTTGCTGCCCGTTGATTATTTTTTGGCGGGTTCGTTGTGGTTTCGCTCACTTATTTACCTTTAACTTTCACATAGCTGCCCGGTGCATCTTCAATCGGTTTGAGTTTGCCATCACCAGGCACCCTTGCTGCAACTTTTTTACCAGAGCGGACTGAAATCCATTTTTTCCAATCTGGCCACCAAGAGCCTTTGTGCTCGGTTGCTGTTGCCAGCCATTCATCCAGATCATTAGGGTTTTTATCATTGAGCCAATATTGATATTTTCCAGAACTTGGCGGATTGACAACGCCGGCTATATGACCGGAACCTGCAACCACCAAACGGGTTTTGCCGCCGAAAATGGAACCCAATTTAAACACAGAAGGTAAGGGGGCAATGTGGTCTTCGCGTGCGGCAAGGTTATAAATTGGGATTTTCACTTTTCCCAACTCAATAGTTTCACCGCCCAACACCATTTTGTTTTTCGATAATTTGTTATCGAGATAACATTGGCGCAAATAAAACGAATGATTGGCTTCTGTCAGGTTGGTGCTGTCACCGTTCCAGCATAACAAATCAAACGCCATGGGCTGTTTGCCTTTAAGGTAATTATTGACCACATAAGACCACACCAGATCATTTGAGCGCAGCATGTTAAAGGCCATTGCCATGGTGGATCCGGGCATATACCCCACTTCGGCCATGCTTTTTTCAATCTCGGTAATTTGTTCATCATCGACAAAAACCAACAGGTCGCCAGCTTTTTCAAAATCAACCTGCGTTGTAAAGAACGTCGCGGAAGCGATTCTTTTATCGTGCTTTTTCGCCATATAGCCAAGGGTTGACGCAAGCAGCGTGCCCCCAACACAATACCCAATAGCATTGACAGATTTTTCACCCGTGGCTTGTTCAACCGCATCGAGCGCAGCCAAGATACCTTCGAACATATAATCTTCAAAAGACTTATTGCGTAAGTCTTCATATGGATTAACCCACGAAATGACAAAAACCGTGAGACCTTGCGCAACCGCCCATTTGATGAATGATTTCTTCTCGTTCAAATCTAGGATATAAAACTTGTTTATCCATGGCGGCACAATCAGTAGCGGTTTTTGATAAACCTGCGGCGTACTTGGGGCGTATTGGATAAGCTGAATGAGGTCATTCTGAAAAATCACCTTGCCGGGCGTAATGCCCATATTGCGTCCAACTTCAAACGCTGAAAAATCCGTCTGGCGAATTTTGCCTTCTTTGAAATCATCAGCAAATTGCTTTAGCCCGTCAATCAGGTTTTGGCCATTGGTTTTCATGGTCAGCTCAAGCACTTCAGGGTTGGTAAAAGCAAAATTGCTTGGCGACATGGCATTGGTCAATTGCTCGGCGTAAAACTTAGCCTTTTTGCGCGCGTGCTCGCTTACATCGTCGGCTTCATCAACAATGGACTGTGTCCAGTTCGCAGCCAAAAGATAAGATTGCTTTAGATAGTCAAAAACCCTTGTGTCATTCCAGTGCGGGTCTTTAAAGCGTTTGTCTGATTCCGGCTTTTCCTCCGGTTCCTGGTGGGCCATGAATTCGTTGATTGATTGCGCCCACAAATTACTTTGTGACTTCCAGAACTCCATTTGTAAGCGTAACATTTTTTCAGGATTATGCGCATAAGAGGTGGCTAATTCCATCACCGCTTTTTGCATATCTTCAAGACTGCTGGGTTGAGAATTATGAGCACTTTTTTCTGCTTCACTGGCCGCATTTGAGGCAAGATCGCTAAATATTTTAGCACCAGCTTCCATGGTTTCCTGAAGTTGGGCTAAAAAAGCGGCAGGGTCATTGGAGAGGGGACCTGTTGGTCCGTTGGTTTTATTTGAAGCATCATCAGTCATCAAAAAGCATCCTCCATTTACAAGTTTTATCCTACCATGTGGATTAAATAGTTTCTATTCTTTCCAAACAGCTTTATGGCTTTTTCTGAAAATCATTTAAACTGCACCATATTTCAAAAAAGATTAAAACCCGATGATGAAAAATAAACAGTTCCACCGCATTAAACGCCTGCCGCCTTATGTGTTTCAACCCATTGACGCATTAAAAGCCAGCTCGCGAGCCAGTGGTGCTGATATTATTGACCTTGCCATGGGCAACCCAGATCCCGATACACCCCGCCATATTAAAGACAAGCTGATTGAAACGGTCAATAAGCCCAAGACAGATCGCTATTCCGCATCGGCTGGAATTCCGGGCCTGCGTAAAGCTCAAGCCAAATACTATGCTGAGCGATTTGGTGTGAAACTTAATCCTGATACCCAGGTGGTGGCCACCCTTGGCTCAAAAGAAGGCTTTGCCAATATGGCCCAGGCCATTGCAGAGCCGGGCGATGTGATTCTTTCACCAAACCCTTCATACCCCATTCACGCCTTCGGATTTTTAATGGCTGGCGGTGTCATTCGTCAAATTCCCGTCGCCCCCGATGATAAATTGCTCGACGCTATTGCCCGCGCTGTTCAATATTCGGTGCCAAAGCCTTTGGCTGTTGTCCTTAATTACCCGTCAAACCCAACTGCGATGGTCGCTGATATTGAGTTTTATCGTGAAGTGGTGAAATTTGCCCGTAAACACGAACTTATTGTTCTGTCCGATTTGGCTTATTCAGAAATCTATTTTGACGACAATCCACCACCATCAGTTTTAGAAGTGGAAGGGGCGATGGATATTTGTGTTGAATTTACCTCATTATCTAAAACTTATTCAATGCCGGGTTGGCGTATGGGCTTTGCAGTGGGTAACGAATACCTTATTGCAGCTCTTAAACGGGTTAAATCATATTTGGATTACGGTGCCTTTACCCCCATTCAGGTTGCCGCTGCATCGGCGCTAAATGGCGATCAGGATTGTGTGGCCGATGTGCGCCAGCTTTACAAAGACCGCCGTGATGTTCTGGTTGACAGTTTTGCCAATGCTGGCTGGGAAATTCCTTCACCAAAAGCAACAATGTTTGCCTGGGCTCCACTGCCAGAA
>JALWJW010000422.1 GCA_026996935.1 Hyphomicrobiales bacterium | reverse complement strand
AACCGCCTCTGCCCCAAAACAATAAAGTTACAGCAACAGATACCCATAGAATAAACACCAGCGGATCCATCAGGAAAGTGTCCCAGCTAAACCCATTGATTACTGATGCTCCTAGAGCCATCAAATTAACAATTGATAATTGTGCATTTTGAAGCCAGCCAAGATAAACTAAAGTGACCAATAAAAATGACATACGGAACCAATAAAAGGCTCGTTTGTTTTTTGTGGCCTGTACCTGAAAGAAAAAAACACCAGTTAGAACAGTCAGCATTGTCACCAGTAACGCGATTTCAATGGTTTTGCTTTTCCATATGCGTTGCCAAAGTGCTTTGCGCGCATCGCCATCATCTTTCGTTTTAACAATGGTTTTTGTGCCAGATGGTGCCAGAGGGCTCAGGTATTGTGATGGGATTTTATATTCCAGATCATAAGTCAGAAACTTTTTTTCTATGGGACCAACAGGGCGCTGTACTAATAATTGTAATCGCCATGGTTTGGTTGGGTCAAAGCCTGAGTCGGCTGGAATTTTAAATAAATCAATTTCAGTAAAGGATGGTGCATCAGCAGTGGCTAAACTGCCAAGTCTGCGATGACCACGATCACGGAAACGTACAGAAATATCGCCTTGTATTAATTGTATTCGATCAAAAATACCTCCACGTACATAACCGTTTCCCTTGAAGGAGAATACACCACGTCCCATGATGAGAATTGCATGCTCGCCTTTTTTTATCCATTTTACCAGATTGGCATATTCGTTTTTTCCCATCAGGCTAAGTCCGATGCTGGGCGCTGAAACTAAAGCCGTGTGCATATCAATAAAGATATCATCGGGTGCACCTGCTTCTTTATGCATTAGAACACGTTTGTCACCTGTTGCTGCAAACGCTTTATTGATTTGACTGATGTCCAGTGTCATTCGCCGTGTGGTGCCATCACCTGCCATGTCATCCCAGCTACGAATTGTACGTTCTTGTAGATTTAATTTATGGGTTGGGCCTTTTTTTGCTGTTTCACGTTTTAAGCCAGCCAGCCCCAAAGCGCGCGCAACTTTAATACTTGAGCGCACAATGGAATCATCAATAATCATGATGGTTACAGTGGCGCCTGAAATAATATCAAAATCATGGGCAGAACCATCTCTGCCTGCCTCAGCAACAATGTCCAGTCCCCGATAGCTTTCGGTCATGGCTTTAATTTTACTGTTGGGAATGCCGATTAAAACAATGGGCTCTGAGTGCTTTACCAGATTAGCGCCAAGCAATTTGGCATCTGTACCAATTGCGACCATGACGTGGATTGGTTTTCCCGAATAACCTGTCGTGCCAACAAAATCGGATGTAATAAAGGCGTAACCGATTATCTTGTTGGCTTTCAAAACGGGTACAGCAGAAATGTTATTTAACATTTTGCCATAGCCATCGGCTCCCTTGACCAATTCATTGGCAGGAACCTGTTTAATAAACTTATTTATAATGGGAGGTGTTTGTGCTGCGGTGCTTCCAGTAAAGACCAGAAGAATAAGTTGCAGAGTGATAAGTAATTGTAAAAGAAGGGAAGATTTGAGATTGGGTTTTTTTAAAAGCATGATAGACCCCATGCATTTAAAGTTACCCGAGTTTGCTTTTTATAAAGCAAAGAAATAGGTGTGGTCATATTATAATTGATGCTCTCGATAGGCGGTCCGCGGCTTGCAGACCAATATTGCTCGGGCCCTGTCAGACCAGTTGTCTGAGCGACACGATATGAAATAGTAGAAAGTTTGGATGGAGACTGAATAGACAAATGTGGTGTTGATTTGTCTATTGGATCGCTATGAGACATGATACAAAACAAACAAGGATTATTGTTTTTATTTTGTTGCGGCTCTTTATCATTTTGTTGAATGAGTTTGGAGCAAATTACATTATAGATTCCAATTGGGCTGTCATTCTTCTGGGAAATATAACTTGCTGTTGTAGGTAAGGTTTGAGTTGCAAAGACCATAAAAGCAACAACAACAGCAATAAGCCGACGTATTAGGATAGATCCCGCCTGCGCCTTCTTGATTTTTGTTGTTTTTATGTTCATGGGCATTTGCTGGACAACAAGTAGTTACATTCTTTTGCTCTTGCATGAATGAGTATTATCT
>JALWJW010000421.1 GCA_026996935.1 Hyphomicrobiales bacterium | reverse complement strand
CCTAACCAACGGCTTTTCGAAAACCTCACGTGCCTGCCCGCCATTTTGCGTTCATCCTATGACCGCAGGTCCAGGCGTACAAACTGTTGGGGAAATCGAGCTGCTATCATTTATGAAATCAAGTGTAGAAAAAAGTCGCGGTCTTTTAATTGATGCACGCATACCGTCGTTTTTCAAAAAAGGAACGATACCAGGTGCCGTCAATATTCCATTCAACTTATTTTCAAAATCCGACAATCCCTATTTTGAACGTATCCTGGCCGTAATGGGAGCGACAAAAAAACCAAATGGCAGTTGGGATTTTTCAAAGTCAATGGCGCTGATGCTTTTTTGCAACGGACCATGGTGTGACCAGTCTCCGCGCGCTATCAAAAACCTGCTTGCAGTAGGTTACCCCGCTAACCGCTTATTTTACTATCGCGGTGGCATGCAAAACTGGCTGGCATTAGGGTTCAACACCATAAAACCCTAGCACCTGCTTTTCCAGTACCAACTTTTCAGGGACGGCAATCCTTTAGTTAGTCGTATGCAGGAGTAAATTATGCCTCATCAATCATCAGATAAAAAATCCATTCCAGATCAAAAGTTGACAGAGTATCTCACCGCTTTTCACGAAATTGATCAACGCGAGAACCCACCAAAGTCAGCCACTCCAGCGCCCGAAAAGCGTGTATCCATTAAAGACCTTTTTGCCGAGAACAAACTGTTTCTTGCCGTTGGTGGTTTGGTGCCTTTAGTGTTTTTTGGTTCCATGGTCGCCACCCAAATGATAGCCACCAGCACCATTGGCCAACGCGAGCAATCTTCATCACCTGCCCCGCAAAACCAGCGTTCACAAATAACCCCGACAGCACAAACGGTTAAAATGGCCTCGATTGCGGCAACTACTCTGCCGAGCACTTTTCCTCCAGCGGCTCAAGCCCCGGCTCCAACACCGTTTACCCAAAAGTCTGAAACAGTGATTTCGCAAAAATCGACCCCCTCAACCAACCCATACAAAAGGCTTACCCAACCCAGAAAACCTGCACCCGTAACTGCCAAACCAATTGCACCGCCACCAGCGGTCGCACCGCCTCCACCAAATGCACCAACTGGCCAGTCTGATGGGCTAAAGCAACTGACCGCAGATGTTGTCAACACATTGCAAAAACTAAAACAGCAGGAAAACAATCCCACAAGTGCCGTCCCCAACACCGACAATTTGCGCAAAGCTATCACCGCCCTTGTCAGCGCAGCCACATCCAAAGGCAAATCAACAAGCTATGTGCAATCACTGATCGACGATGCCCTTGCCGGGCGAAACGCCATCCCCACTGCCCTTGCCAATGCAGATGGCAAACTGGATACGCAATTGCTTTTATCATCGGTCTTGCCAAAAAATAACGCTGAAAAAGTTGGCAATACCAAAACCAGTTATCTCAGCGCTCTGGAAAGCGAAAGCGCCGCCCTTACTCAAAAACGAAAACGTAAGTCTGCCCGCGTTAGCACAACCCCCTACATCATTCTCAAGCTACCCGCTAATTTCACACAAACTCCCAAACAGGTTTACGGCGACCCCCTAGCATATGTGAAAATATATCGAGCCAATCAGGCTTTATTGAGCAACGCCAATATTTTGACCATCGGCATGCGCTTAAAAATTCCGCGCTAATCCATCGCCAAAATCGATCATCAGGTTGTAACAACCAGTACCGCGTGCTATAGCGCGATACTGGTTAATTTGTATAAAATACCAAGCGGCGTTTCCATGAAGCTTTCACCTTCAGCAGTCAACACCCCAGCGCCAAACACTTGCGTTGTTTTTGACATAGATGGTACTTTGGCAAACATCACCCACCGCCGAGGGTTTCTTGATGGCCATCACCCCGATTGGCGCTCATTTAACGATCACATGGGAGATGATACACCCAACACGCCAGTAGTTGACCTTTATAAAACTTTATGGGCCTCAAACGTTTATGAGCTGATTTTAGTCACAGGACGCAATGAGCGTTTTCGCGCAGTCACTGAACAATGGCTCACCTGGAACGAAATCCCCTTTTCCCGCCTCATCATGCGCGCTGATGACGACAACCGCGCCGACCACAAAATTAAACAAGACATTTTAAATACCCTGCTGGCCGAAAACAAAACC
>JALWJW010000420.1 GCA_026996935.1 Hyphomicrobiales bacterium | reverse complement strand
CACGAGAAAGACCATATTTCTGCATTTTTTCATATAAAGATTTGCGTGAAATGCGCAGAGATTCATAGGTTTCTTTTAAACTACCGTTTTGTGCAGTAAGTTCTGCAACTATGACATTACGCTCCAGGTTGGCCATTTTTTCAGCTAATGAAGATGTGCACCCCTCGTTGTTTTCTCCCTGGTTAAACACTTCAAGACCAAGAACAAACCGTTCGGCGGCATTGCGTAACTCGCGTACATTTCCAGGCCAGTTTTTATTGGCAAGGCTGGACAACAAGGCAGCAGGAACATCGATAATATCGCGTCGATAACGCGCCGCGGCTTCATTGGCAAGCGCCATAAACAAGCGTGGAATATCTTCGCAACGTTCGTTCAGTGGCGGCATTTTCAGGGTAACAACATTGATACGATAAAGCAGGTCTTTGCGAAAACGACCCTGGCTGGCAGCCAGTTCAAGGTTTTCTTTACTGGCGGCGATAAAACGCACATCCAAATCTATCTGTTCATTTGATCCAAGACGTGTGATTTTACGATCCTGAATGACCCGCAATAATTTAACTTGAAGTTCTTGCGGCATGCTCTCAATTTCATCAAGAAAAACAGTGCCATATTGCCCGTGCTCAAACTTGCCATATCTCGACCGCATGGCACCGGCAAAGGCACCAGCTTCATGACCAAATAATTCACTTTCAATCAAGTCTGCGGGCAGGGCACCACAATTGATCGCAACAAAAGGTTTATCGCGCCGGTCGCTAATGGCATGAAGGGCCCGGGCAGCAACTTCTTTGCCCGTACCCGTATCGCCAATGATTAAAACATCGGCTTGCGTGGCAGCAACGGCGCGAATTTGGCGACGTACCTCCACCATATTCGGCGCGCGCCCAATCAGCCGCGCCTCAAGTTTGTCACGCCCGCCAACAACAGAACGTAACCGACGAAGTTCAAGCGTCATGGCGCGTTTTTCCAGCGCCCGAACAACCACATCGCTTAAATGGGTAGAAGCAAAAGGCTTTTCAATAAAGTCATAAGCGCCAGCCCGCATTGCCTCAACAGCCAGTTGAATATCCCCATGGCCGGTAATCAGCACAACGGGCAGTTCCGGGTCTATTTCCAATAGGTTTTGCATCAACTCAATACCATTAATGCCCGGCATTCTGATATCGGTGACCACAACACCATTGAAATTACGGCTAACTTTGTCGGCGACGGTTTCCCCGTTGTCAAAGCATTCCACATCAAGCCCTGCAAGTTCCAGCGCTTGTGCCGAGGCCAGTCTTAGATGTTCTTCATCATCGACAAATAAAACCTTTGGTGTTCGTTCTGCTGGTGTGTGAGTGTTCATTGTACTGCTTGTTGTTCCAGGGGATTGCCAGCTTCAAGCTGAATACTAAATACCGTACCGCCATCTCTATGAGCATAAGTGCTCAATTGGCCACCAAAATCTTTGATGATATTATATGAAATAGATAAGCCCAGGCCAAGCCCTTTGCCAACGCCTTTGGTGCTGAAAAAAGGATCAAATATTTTGGCTGCGTGTTCTGGTGATATACCCTGCCCATAGTCTCGCACATCAATTGTAATCACATCATCATTCTGGTGTGCAGTAATCTCAATTTTCGCATTCTGGCTGTCTTCCATTGCGTCAATTCCATTGCTGATAAGATTAACGATCACTTGTTGCAGGCGAACTTGCCCCCCTTTTGCCCACAGCTCGTGCTCTGGCAGTTGAATTTGAATTTCCGTTTTTGCATCACTTAGTTTACGTTCAAGAATTTCGACCGCATCATTGACAATTTGAGCGACAGGAATAACGGAAATTTCTTCATTGGGTTTACGGGCAAAGTTGCGTAAGTTTTTGCTGATTGAAGCCATACGATCAACCAGTGTGCTGATACGCGAAACATTTTCACCAGCCTCTTTTTCACGACCGCGTTGTAAATATGCCCCGGCATTATCAGCATAAGATTTAATTGCCCCCAAAGGCTGGTTAAGTTCATGGGAAAGAGCGGCCGACATTTGACCAAGCGCAGCGAGCTTTCCCGCTTGAACCAGATCAGCCTGAGTTTGGCGTAATTTGTTTTCAGTGGCTTTACGTTCTTTAATTTCATCCTTTAGGCTGATATTAGCCTGATTAAGGTCAAAAGTGCGAAGTTGAACTTGTTTTTCCAGTTCTAACTGAGCTTGTTGTTGGGCCTGCATTCTTTCCAGCAATCGTTGCCGCCGCTGAATAAAAAATGCGCCGGCTAATAAAATTGAAAGCAGAACAAACAACACAGTTGCCGCAATGATATATGCTTGAGTGCGCGCCGGCGAGGTTGAAGAAAAAATCTGCACATTCCAGGCCTGTTCAGACATTGGTGTGCTTTGAACCACATACTCAGCCGATTGGTGAGCGGACTGCATCGTTAATATCTCAAACAATGGCGTGGTGCGAACCGATCTTTTGAGCACCAGTTCTTTAAGGTCTGCTCCGTTATATTTTCGGGTTTTCTGTAACTGTTTTAAAACAGCAGGTGATAATGGTTTGATAGATTGAAACAGCCAGCGCGGATTGCTGGACATAAAAATAATACCATTTTCGTCGGTCACGACAATTTCGTGGTCGCGCGATTGCCATGCCGATTCCATTTTATCAATTGCTATCTTTACTGTGACAACACCAACTGTTTTACCATCGACCTTAACCGCTGACGCAAAATAGTAGCCGCGTTTTTTCGATGTTGTGCCAATAGCAAAATATTTGCCCAGTTTGCCACCAATAGCATCCTGAAAATAGGGGCGATAACTGAAATTTTTGCCCACAAACGAAGTGTCAGTATCAAAGTTGCTGGCCGCAACGGTCAATCCTGAGTTGTTCAATACGTAAGTATCTGAAGCACCTACAATATCATTGAGACGTTTAAGTTCACGATTGACCTGGGTGGAAATTGAGCTTGGATTTTGTGATGTTAAGATGGCGCGAACATCTTTATTATCGGCAATCAGTTGAGGCAGGGTACGGTAACGGCCAAGTGTACCTTTTATGCCAGCAATGGTCAGTCCCAGTGTTGCTGCGCCACGCTGGGCCGTTTGGTTAAGGCCAAGCCCAAGCGCCAACAAAAAAGCACTCCAAACAATAGCGGCAAGAAAAACGGCCAAAGCACCCCATACCGCCAACCGTCTTAATGTAAGTGCTTTTTTCACAAACCCAGCCAATCCAATTAAATCAGCATATTTATAACCACGTGACATTTCAAACACCACAAGATTTTATCTGTTGGTTAACCATGGAGCTGTCCAGGATAAAAAAGGCCCGTTGAGCTAAGATTTTGTTTAGTGTCTGTGATTAGGATTTATAAAGCGGTGTTTGTGGCATACGCCATTGGCATGGCAATGGCGGCGATTGTAAATTGTCACGGCGCTAACTTTAAATCGCTGATCAATATACAGGTCATTTTTACAGATTTGGCTTTCGCTTCCACTCGGTGTCAGAATACTACGACAATTTTTCAGGTTGGCAATGGTATTGGCTTCGTGAGCGATTGCCAGCGGGGTAAAGAAAATGACTGAAGCCATTAATACGCCACCACCCAACAGCGCGCCGCGCAATGTGGTTTTTAGTGTCGTTTTTATTGTCATTTTCATCTCCAATTTACAGGTCGCACATTTTTTGTACTACAGGCAAAGCACGCATGAGGTTAATCTATGGAATAAATAGATAATAAATCCAACAAAAAAAGGGCTGATGATAAATTGTGATCAATATTTGATGTTTTCGTTATCAACGTGTTCGCCATGCTTGTGTGGTGCCATATAGGCGTTTTGACAGTAAATAGTGAATCAACCGCGCTGTCGCATTGGCGTAAAATATCATCATGCCCATGGCAGCAGCAGGGGCAATGTCGCCTGCATCATCCATATTCAGCATGGCTATCGATGCCAGAGTTGTGTCCGGGCTATAAATGAAGATCAATGCCGAAACGGTGGTCATTGCATTCACGAATAAATAGATTGAAATATCTAAAATAGCTGGCATACAGACTGGAACCGTGACGCGGGCAAACAGTTTATAGAATGGTTGCTTGAGTGAAGCAGAAACGGATTCAAACTCTTTATCCATCTGTTTCAACGCCGTGAGCGAGGTGAGATGGGTGACCGTGTAAAAGTGTGTAACGGTACAGATCACCATAATCGTTAACGTGCCATAGATGACATTGAGCGGATTGTCGGGATTGTTAAAAAAGAAAATATAAGCAAGCCCCAGAACCATACCAGGGATTGCCATTGGCAGCATGGCAAGGAATTGGAACACGCCCCGTCCAAAGCCAAAGCCCGGGGCTTTCTCAACCATATAAGCACCAGTAAACACGACAATCGTACCGATAAAAGACACCATAACGGCAAGTTTTAGTGAGTTGGTGAATGATGACCAGCCACCGCCATCCATAACATCAAAATTATAGTTGGTTAAAGACAGGCTTAAATCATAAGGCCAGAATTTAATCAGAGCAGCATATTGGCAAATGAGCAATACCATAAGAATAAACGCACCGACAATGGCGCAGTAGGTAAACATGATACGGTCAAAGCGCTTGTTGACCTTTGGCTCGTACGGTACTGAACGGGCAGACAATTGCGATGTTTGCTTTTTCTGAACAATACGATCAATGGTAAAGGCTAACATGGCCGGAATAAGCAGCACCACCGATACAACAGCGCCCATTTCAAAGTTTTGCTGACCGATAACCTGCTTGTAGATATCAACGGCAAGAACATTAAATTGACCGCCAATAACCTTGGGCAAACCAAAATCTGTAATAACCAGATTGAAAACCACAAACGCAGCAGAAATTAAACCGTAGCGCGCACCAGGCAAAGTGACAGTAAAAAACGTCTTCATTTTACTGGCACCCAAAGCGTCAGAGGCTTCATAAAGCCGGGCATCAGAAATTGAGAGCGATGTTTGAATAATAATCATTGCGTGTGGAAAAGTGAAAAAAACTGACCCGGCAATGATGCCAATAGGTCCATAAATTGTTTGATCACCCATAAGAAACTTAAAGATACCCTGATTGCCAAACAGATAAACCAAAGCAATGCCCGGTAAAAGCGACGGCACCAATATAGGCATCATGGTGATGATCTTAAATACGCCTTTAAAGCGCATTTTGCTGCGTGCCATAGCATAGGCAAAGGTAAAGGCCAAAGTAATGGTGATGACCATCGAGACAATGGCAATAAACAGTGAGTTAAAGATAGAATTAAACAGCGACGGATTTGAGAAGTATTGAACAAAGTTATCCAGCCCCGTTGCCCCGACAGGCTTTAAAAAGACGCGACGAAATTTGTTGCTGGTAAACTCGTGCCACTGTGTATCTGTAACGCGCTCACTCCCGTTTAAAAACGCCCCGCCATCTTGGGTATTTCTAAGACGATAAAGTGTCGGGGAGCGAAAGCTAAACCCCTCAATCATATCAACGACAGACAATCGTCCATCTGATGAGGTTTTCAGGTCAGCCGGTTTATGTTTTTTAACTTGTTGATTGAGTTCGGCAATCGTGGTCGGCTTGCTCCATCCTTGCCCCTTGTTAATTTGAATTTCGAATCTGGATAAATCAAAAGCATAAGTGTTTACCGATTTCGACAACATGGCATAAAGCGGGAAGGCGAGGGTGACAATCAGATAAAGCCCGATAACGATAATGAATGCACGCATGACCCAATCATCACGGCCGGCCTTAGGTTTAACCTTTGGAGCCATTTTTAACGGTGTGCTTAAGGTGTTTGACATTTTAACGCCTCGCCTCGTAAAAACGCAAAGACTGCTGTGGAAGGTCAACTTTTATGACGGCCCCTTCGTCCAAACTCATCCGTGAAACAGCATTGATTGAAAAGTCAGCAACAAGCTCTTGTTGACCCAGGCTTTTATCAATCAGCGTTGCGCGCCAAAACGAGCCCAGAAACTCCATTTCCTTAATTGTCACAGTTATGACATTAGAACCTTTGTTTTTTGAGTTTTTGGGCTGGGGTACAACATCTTCAGGACGAATGGTCATCACCCCCCTGGTGCCAACCTCTTTGTTGTGCTCATTACAGACAAAAGAGTGATTGCCAATCGTTACATGATTTTTTGCATCTGCAATGGCGGCTAACTGGTTCATTTCGCCAATAAAATCAGCAACAAACAAAGTCGCAGGTTCGCGATATATTTCCAGTGGTGTCCCCACCTGCTCAATCGTCCCGTGGTCCATCACCACGATGCGGTCCGCCATGGTCAGGGCTTCTTCCTGATCGTGGGTGACCATTACAGTGGTTATGCCTAATTTGTCTTGCAGGTCTTTAATTTCATGGCGAAGAAATGTACGCACTTTTGCATCAAGCGCCGATAGCGGCTCATCAAGTAAAAGTAAGCCGGGTGAGGTTGCCAGAGCACGTGCAAGGGCAATACGCTGTTGTTGACCACCTGATAATTGCGCTGGATATTTATCAGCCTGATCGCCAAGGCCAACCATATCCAATAATTCTGCTACCCGCTTTCTAATTTCAGCCTTGCTGCGACCCGCATTCTCAAGGCCGTAAGCAATATTTCGAAAAACGGTCAGATTGGGGAAAAGAGCATAAGATTGAAAGACGATACCAAAATCACGTTCTGCCGGAGGCAGGGGCGATATATCTTTACCGGCTTGCTCAATTGAGCCAGACGTTTGAATATCCAGCCCAGCAATGGCGCGAAGAAAGGTGGTTTTTCCACAACCTGAAGGTCCTAGAAAACAAATGAACTCGCCTTCATCAACATCTAAGGAAATGTCTTTCAACGCGGTGAAGGTACCGAACATTTTTGTCAGGTTGCGGATTTTTAAAAACGGAGATTGATCGCCCATATGGATGTTGCCTTTGAAAATCAGTGTGCCTAAACCGTAAGCGCAAATCAACCACACACGCCATTTCCGCCAAGGCAAAAATTATAAAGGGCAGGGTGTTTCGGCCAATACAGTTCTGGATTCCCACCAACGCAGGAATGACGGCAAGTCGTCGTAATATAAAGCACGGCGGCATATTTCAACCGCCGTGCTAATTTATTAAAAAGCACTAGTGCTTATTTTGGATCTGATTTGCCATCATAACGTTTTTGCCATTCAGCCAATACGCGTTTGCGATTGTTAGCTGCTTTTTCAAAGTCATTATCAATCATCTTCTCAAGTAAATTTTTCGGGAAGAATTTTACCGGCTTGGCCACACCAGGATAAGCAACAACGGCATAACCTGCGTTATACATTTCGTTGGCTTTTTTACTAACAGACCAGTCAAGCAGTGTTTTGGCATCTTTTTCGTTATCGGTGCCAGCTACAATTGCAGAGGCTTCCATTTCCCAGCCAACACCTTCTTCTGGTACAATAATATCAATTGGAGCACCTTTGGCTTTTGATTTGGCACCACGGAAAGCAAAAGAAATACCGATCGGAATTTCACCGGCAGCAGCAAGTTTACAAGGCTTGGAACCTGAGTGTGTATAACGTGCGATGTTTGTGTGCAAACCGTCCATATATTTCCATGCACCTTCTTCACCAAACATCTGAATCCAGCTTGAGACATCAAGAAAGCCCGTGCCTGAAGAATTTGGATTAGGCATAATGATTTTGCCTTTATACATAGGTTTGAGCAGGTCTTTCCAGGTTTTTGGTGCAACAAGGCCAGCTTTTTTGCCTTCAACCGTGTTATAGCAAACAGCAGCTACCCAGGCATCCATACCAACCCATGCTGGTGGCTTGGATTTATCAACAAATTTCTTATCAAGTTTTTCAACGCCCTTGGGTGCATAAGGCTGTAACATGCCTTCACCCTTCATAAGCAGTAATGATGTGCCGGCAAGGCCCCAGATCACATCTGCTTGCGGGTTGTTTTTTTCAGCCAAAAGCTTGGCCGTAATAATGCCCGTTGAATCGCGTACCCATTTGATTTTGATATCGGGATGATCTTTGTTGAATGTGGCAGCATATTTTTTCAAATCTTCAGCTTCTATCGCTGTGTAAACGGTAAGTTCGCCAGCCGATGCTGTTAAACTTGTGCTCATCACAAGCGCGCTGGTTAAAGCAACACCCTTAATCAGTGAACCAATTGTTTTCTTCATTATATATTCCTCCCTTTTATAATGTTTTCGTATGGTAACTTAAAAAAAACGAACTTCAAGAGCCTTATGTCGAAAAAGTTTCAGTTGACATGTTTTGTGTACTAAAAGTTTCAAAGTGACGCGTTTTTCTTAAATGGTTTTATTGTAACGTTCAAACCCTTCTTCTAAATCATTGATTAAATCTTGAGGTGATTCAAGTCCAATATGAAAACGCAAACACATCCCTTCATGCGGCCATGTGGTTGCCGTGCGATAAGAAGATGGATTAAACGGCAGAACCAGGCTTTCAAAACCGCCCCAGGAAGCACCAATGCCAAACAACGAAAGATGATCTATCATCGCTGCAACAGCTTCGCGTTTTCCATTGCTGAACCTTATGGAGAACAAACCGCAAGCACCTTTAAAATCTCGTTTCCAGATATCATGGCCTTGAGCATCAGGCAGGGCAGGGTACATAACCTGTGCCACTTCATCTCGTGTTTCCAGCCATGTTGCAACTTTCATTGCGTTTTTCATGTGACGTTCAAGACGAACATCCAATGTATGCAACCCGCGAAGACCGAGATAAACATCATCAGGCCCTGCATGTAATCCCATCAACTGGTATTTATGACGGTAATTGTCCCAAAGTTCTTTTGAAACCGTGGCTGTCCCAAGCATAACATCAGAATGGCCGACAATATATTTTGTCGCCGCCTGAACCGAAATATCACAGCCCATTTCAAACGCCTTGAAATAATGCCCGGCTCCCCATGTGTTATCAATGACACTTACAATGCTCTTTGTACGGGCGATTTCTGTGATGGCCGGGACATCCTGAATTTCCATTGTTTGAGAGCCTGGAGATTCCAAGAAAATCATCGCGGTGTTGTCTTGAATAAGATTGTTTATGCCAGAACCGATCAACGGATCATAATAGGTCGTTTCAACACCAAAATCTTTTAGAATAGTATCGCAAAACTTCCGTGTTGGTTGATAAACAGAATCCGTCATTAAAAGGTGGTCGCCAGCTTTAAGGATAAGCATCAATGTTGAGGTGATCGCACACAGACCGGATGGAAATACGCAACACCCATGCCCGCCTTCCAATTGGGCCATTGATTCCTCAAGTGCGCGTAAAGTGGGGGTGCCGTATCGACCATATCGGTATTTCTGGGTACCTCCAAACCAGTCATCCAGCGTGGGGACCATAATTGTTGAGGCATGGTAAACGCCAGGGTTGACCATACCGTGCTCGGCGTACTGGCGGCCCGCATGGGAAATTGTGG